>JAUWNN010000298.1 GCA_030612625.1 Caldifarciminota bacterium | reverse complement strand
CACCATCACGATTGCCGGACTTGAACCAATCAGCCGGTCCGCGTTCAGCTTGCTGCCGTACATCCCACGGCTGACAACAAGACCGTCAGCGGTCCAGGCAAACCCGGTCGCATCTGACACCAGACCTGCGTTCAACTCTATTGCCAGACTCGGAGCCAAATCGGTCCCGAACCCGGAATGGGCAATCATCACGACCGAAGGCTGCTGCTCTTTGAGCATCTTCACCAGCACCCGCTGATATGCTTCGTAGTTGAATTCGCGCAGAGCCGGATGGTTTGCATACAGGACACGCTGCGCCTGCCTGGTAAGCTCCTTTGCCATCTCATCACAACCATCACCCAGAAGTACCGCCTCAAGGTCTTGTCCCATTTCCTGAGCAAGCTTGCGACCTGCGGCCAGCATCTCGAAAGTCACATCTCTGAGCTCGTCCTGCCGGTGCTCTGCAAGAACCATTACCCGGCTCATGCCAGCCCCTTTTCTTTCATGATTTCAGCCATCCGTGTCGCCTTCTCGCCAACGTCTCCTTCAATCATTTCGGCTGCAGAAACAACTTCAGGCACGTAGAGCTTCAAGAGCCTGGTCTTGGACCCGGACTCGCCGACCTCATCCTGCGAAAGCCCAAGCGCGTCCGGATTCAACTCATCCAGCGGCTTGGCGCGCGCCCGCTTGATGCCCAGTATTGAGGCATAGCGCGGGGTGTTACCTCCGGTCTGGATTGAAACAACACAGGGCCAGGCCATCTCCTTTGCCTCAAGAAACCCGCCTTCAAGCTCACGGCGCACAACCAGCTTGTCATCCTGGACCTCAAGCTTTGTCACATAGCAGGCGTGGGGCCAGCCCAGTAGTTGGGCCAGAGCCGGGCCAACCTGGGAATCTTCCACATCCTGGGCAATACACCCGGTGAAGACCAGGTCGAATTCCTCCTTTTTAAGCCAGGCAGCCAGGACCCTAGCCAGCGCTATGGCATCAGACCCGGCCAGATGCGCATCGTCAATCCGCACCGCCCGGGCCGCACCTTTGGCAAGACCCATGCGCAGAATCTCTTCTGACTCCTTAGGCCCGACCGAAATCAGGGTCACCTCGGCATCAAGCTTTTCCTTGAGAAGCAATGCCTCTTCAAGCGCGTAGTTGTCAGCTTCGTTAGTCGTGAACCCCAGCTTGTCCTTGACGATGTCCTTGCCGGTATCGTCCACTTTGACTTCGGCCTCAGCCGTATCAGGGACCCGCTTCACACAGACTGCAATCTTCACCTTACCTCCTTAATTAGCATTGCTGGCCACTTTGTCTTACTGTCATTGCGAGACCGTCGCTTCGCTCCTCGCAGTGACGTAAGGCCGCTACTATCACCTTATCCATAAGAAACCGGGCCGTTAGGATACCACAAAACCCTCTGGGGTCAAGACCGCTGAGGAACCCGGCAGACCGCTTCCCGCTGACTGCTGACCGCCAACGGCAGGACAAAGCGGCAGCCCCTTGAGACCAAGTCCGAATGACTGAATCCAAAGTCCCATTCAAATCCAAATGACTCAATGCCCAAAGGCAGACCTGCCAAAGTGGTTGGTTTGATGTTTGGATTTTGGGCTTTGACATTGATTGGACATTAGGACTTAGGACTTTGGACTTGTATCTCTTGTCTTCCTCTTGGCGTTCTTGGCGACCTTGGCGCTTCCAATCCGCTGTCCGCAGACCGCTATCCGCCTGCAACGGAGGATTGCCGCAGTCGCTTCGCTCCTTCGCAATGACGGAAAGGAGAGTCATTGCGGCGCACCACCCATGTCATTGCGAGGGCAAAGCCCGAAGCAATCTTCTGCTTTCCTGCCTTCTCCACTCTGCATTCTGCAATCTGACTTCTGACTTCTTCTCTTCGTGTTCTTCGTGTCTTTGTGTTTAATCTCCTTCTTGGCGGCCTTGGCGTTCTTGGCGGTTTCTCTTCGTGTTCTTCGTGTCTTTGTGTTTAGATTCTGCGGTTCATTCACTAGCAACATTGACATCCACGCTCCTGTCGCTTATCATGATATGCTATGTACAGGGTTACATCCGGCCCGTGGCACGGGCCTGCATATTTATTCGCCACTGCCAACATCATACCGGTTGGACCCGGAAACAGACAGGCGTCTATCCGGTTATCCCTTTTCCCCGGGACTTCACTGAACCACTCTGAGGAGCTTTCCTTGCACAAAGGAGGTATGAAATGCCGTCACTGGGAATGAAAGGCCCATATGAACTCACACCACAGAAGATAGATACTGTTATCGTCGGAGTGTTCGCCGGCAACTATGCCATTGGTTACACCAAAGAGAGCGGAGCGTTTGTAGTCCGATACGTGGGCCGGGCTACAGACCTCAACCGGGAACTGAAAACACTGCCCTGTGACAGCTCCACGAAATTCAAATGGAGCTATGCGCCGTCGGAAAAGGTTGCCTTTGATAAGGAGTGCAAGACCTACCACGACTTCGGCGGAAGCGAGAAGCTGGAAAACGAGTACCACCCGGCCCGGCCGGACGACACAAACTGGAAATGCCCAGTCTGCGACATTTATGATTGAGAGAGGTGTCCTTCTGCCTTTTCATATCTAGCTTCCTCTCAACCATAGTCTACATTATTGTTGATTGGAGACACCAACATAACGGACTGAATCTGATCGAGGTAGCGCAAGAGGCCGCCTGCCCCCTCCCCCGTCCCCTAGAGCCTCTGGCCCGGCCTTTCCACCGTTCTCTGCCTGGGTCTCTCGCTGGTTCTTTGCTCGGCTCTTTGTCACGGTCTCTGGCTCGTTCTCTGCCGCGACCTCTGCCTCGGTCTATCAC
>JAUWNN010000063.1 GCA_030612625.1 Caldifarciminota bacterium | reverse complement strand
TGCTCAAGCACGACCAGACTTTCAGAGCACCGGTTGTCGTCCTGACCGGCCGCATCCGGGAAAAGGACATGGAGCAGGCCATGGCTGCGGGCGCCAACGCCTTCCTGCGCAAGCCGGTATCCAGAGACAAGCTGCTTGCCGTTGTGGCCGAGCAACTGTCCAAGAAAGAGTAACCCCTCGGGCAAGCTTCATAGCAGCAGGTGCCGAAAGAAATCGGCCCCGCAAGAAGCAGGGCCGGTTATGCTGATATCCTCGCGGGAGTTCTATTCCGTTTTGCTGACCAGTTTCTTGACCACCAGGCACACCTCACTCTTGAGCGACTCGGCCGGAGTGGTCTGCGGGTCTGAGAAATAGAATTCAATCGCCGGCCAGACAACCTGATAGCCTTGGGCCACGGCCCATTTGGCCAGCTTTTCGTATGTCGGGCCGACCTTCTCATACGCGCCGACATACATTGCGGAAGCCACCTGCATTCCGCCGAAAGGCTTCACCGCTATTCCGGATTCCGGGTCTGATTTCGTTTCCTCAGGCACCGGCACACAGACTTCATACCTGGTGCTTTCCGGCTTCACCTTTTCCGGGTTATCCAGATAAATCCCGAACACCGGGCCCATCGGCTTAATCTCGTTCTTCATGACCCAGCCGAACAGTTCATTGACGGTCTGCCCGACCTCGGAATAATGACCCATCTTTGCCATACTGGCGACCATCACTTCGTCAAGGGTCTTTATTTTCGCTTCAATCTCGGGCTTTTCCGGTTTCGCCTGCTCCTGCCCGCCGCAGCCGAAAAAGGCCACGACCAGCAGACCTGCAAGCGCGACTCTCACTACTTTAGGCATAATACCTCCTTTGCCTGGCCATATTCAATGCTGAACATAAACGGAAACATGAGGTTGTCAAGCTAATCCTTCATTCCTCAGCAGGCGGCCGGCGCAAGCTCTTCTTCTCGGCCTGCCGGCGCTTTTCCTCAAGCATTTTCTGTTTTGTCCGCCTGGAACGCCGGCGCTTCTGCCTGCGGATGCGGGCGATGCGCTCCTGTTCCTCGGTCTTGCGCTTGAGCAGACGCGCCTCGAGTCTGTCAGCCAGCACCTGCCGCGCCCGGTACCGGTTCAACGCCTGGGACCGCTCCTCCTGCATCTTGACTTCAGTTCCGGTAGGCACGTGCTTGAGATAGACTGCGGTTGAAACCTTGTTCACTCGCTGGCCACCCGGCCCACTCGACCGGATAAACTTCTCGACCAGGTCATCTTCTCTGACCCCGAGCTTTTCCAGACGCTGCTTGAGCGCCTGTTCTTTCTGCCGACTCACACTGAATCTCACGACTGCTCCTGGCTATCCGCGCTTTCCTTAATCTGCTCAACCTTGAGCCATTGAATCTCAGCCTCAAGTTCCCGCTGCTGCTGGGCAAGCTCGCGCGCCCGGTTCAAATCAAACCGGTCCTTTGCCATCTCATACTCCTGTCTCACCTGTTCCAGCCGCTTCCTGGTTCGGGCAATCGTGTTCCTGGGCCGGGGCTTGTTGCCCGGCTTCACTTGTGGAGGCTTCACTGCTCGTGAAGCCCGAGGTTCTGGCTCATGTTCGGGCCTGGCACAGGCATAGCTGTAATTCCCCGGGAAAAGCACAACCGCACCTGCTTCCACCCTCACGGTCTTGTCCGCAAGCTTGTCAAGCATGAACCGGTCATGGGCCGCAAAAACCACGGTCCGCTGATACATGGCAATCGCCTCGAAAAGCACTTCCCTGGACTGAATGTCCAGGTGATTGACCGGCTCGTCCAGAATCAGAAGGTTGGAAGGTGTCAAGAGCACCTTGATAATCGCCAGCCGGCTGCGCTCCCCTCCGGATAGCACGCTCACCCTTTTCTCGACCGCATCGCCCGAAAACAGAAAAATGCCGAGAATCCCTTTCAACTCATTATCAGTATAACCGACCGCAACCCGGGAAACCGTTTCCAGCACGGTCAAATCCGGGTCCAACTCCTCCTCAGCTCCTTGCTCGTAATAGGCGGTCTGGGTCTTCCGACTCCACCAGGTGCTGCCCTGGCTCGGCCTGAGCCGGTTTGCGATAATCCGTAAGAGGGTTGTCTTGCCCGCGCCATTAGGCCCGAAAAGGCCCAGCTTCTCTCCGCCGCTGACCGCCAGATTCGCACCGCTGAAAATCGGCTCGGACCCGAACCTCTTCCCCACCCCGGACAACTCAAATGCCCGGCCGAAAACCCGGTCCGCCTCAGGAAACCTTATCCTGATTTTCGCCCCTGTGCGGGGTGATTCAATCCGCTCCAGCTTGTCGAGCATCTTCTGCCGACTCATCGCCCGCTTGGCCGTGTCCTTCCTTCCCTTGAACCTGGCAATGAAAGTCTGGGTCCGCTTGACTAGAGCCTGCTGCTCTTCGTACTTCTTCTGCTGCTGCTCGTCCCGGACCTCTTTAGCCCTGAGATACTCGGAATAGTTGCCGTTAGATGCCAGCACCTTATGGTTCTCAATCGCCCATACCTTCTTGACCAACCCATCCAGCAGATACCGGTCATGGGCAATCATCACAAACGCTCCACCAAACCCGGCAAGATAACCTTGCAGCCACTCGATTGACCGGATATCAAGGTAGTTGGTCGGCTCGTCCAGAAGCAGCAGGTCAGGCTCCTGCAAGAGCATCCGGGCCAGGCACAGCCTCACCTGGAAACCACCGCTCTGCTCCTTTACCGGCTTGCCGAAATCCTCCTGTCCGAACCCGAGCCTCACCAGCACCTTCTTGGCCCGGGCCTCGCAGCCGTACCCGTTCGCTTCGTACTGGTGCTGGAGCCGGGCGTACCGGTCGAGCAGAACTTTGAGCCGGCGCTCGTCCAGTCCGGGCTCGCCCATCTGCTGCTCAGCTTCAAGCATCTGAACATGAACCTTCTCAAGATAACCGAATGCGGAAAGCGCCTCTTCGAGCACGGTCGCATCTCCGAGTGTCACGCCGGCCTGGGGCAGGTACGCAATCCGGGTTCCTTTGCGGGTCTGAACCCGACCTTCAGTCGGCTCAACTTCGGCAGTAATCATCCGCAGGATTGTTGTCTTGCCGCTGCCGTTCGGCCCGACAAGACCGACCCGGTCCCTTGGGCCTATCATCAGGTTGACATCACGATACAGTTCCTGGGTTCCGAACTCCATCGCCACATTGCTGAAAGTTATCACGCCACTAACCTATGCAAACCAGCCGCAGAATCAAGGGGTGAATAACAAAGGCGGCCGCTTCACGCAGCCGCCCAAAAGGGAATGACAGCCGGGCTTCTACCGCGTCAGCACCAGCCTGCGACCGACAGTCCTGTCCGCGCTCAGCCGGCAGTAGTAAACGCCCGCGGCAAGCTCCCTGCCCGAGTCGTCCCTTCCGTCCCAGCGCAACTGGTGCATCCCGGCCTCAGTCCTGCCACAGGCCAGTGCCCTCACCCGGCGGCCACCGGCGTCGTACACTGTCAGTTCGACCGACCCTGACTCGGCCAACGAGTAGCGAATCACCACCCCACCGGATGTCGGGTTCGGCCCGAGTTCCATAATTCGGGTTTCATACTTCTGGCTCGGGCTGGAAGCAATGCCTGACCCGATCACGACGATGTCCTCAAGCGGGCCCTGCTCGTTCCAGGCCCAGGCCGCGTTGTGGCCGCGCACCCGGTACCAGTACGTGTCCGGGTCCTTGCCCGTAATCTGATACAGTGTGTCGGTGATGTTGCTCGACAGCACGGTCTTGTTCGTGAACGACGGTACCGGATGGACGTCGTCCACATACGCACCCGTACGCAGGGTGTTGTCGTCGCTCATCACCCGGAACCGGATGTAGACCGACCAACCGGCCCAGGGCTCGAGCGAGAACGCCTCGCGATGCCAGCCGCCCGAGTTGCCTTCGTATCTGTCGTGGAGCTGGGTCCACTCAAGCCCGTTCTCCGACACCTCGGCCACAAACACGTCGTAGTTGGTCTCGAGGTCATACCAGAGCCAGAAGGTCAGCGAGTCACCGGGCCGGACCGGGTACGGGTCCTTGGTTACCGCGTAGTTGCTGATGTTGTGCCCTGAGCCCGAGAAGAAGCTCTTGCTGCCTGAATGGTGCTGGTCCGTGGAAACCGAAAACCCCTGCAAAGTCCAGCGGGCTGACCCGGACTCCAGGTCATCGGTAATCACTGAAAGCCCGGTCAGCTCCTCAAGCTCCCATTTGTCCGGGTGGTTGTGCTCAGGCCTTGTCGGGGTCCAGTGAATCGTGAAGTTGCCGGTCGACGACGAATCCATTGGGGCAAGCACGGGCGGGGGCACTTCGCCTTCGAGCGTGGCGATAATGGAATCCGCGTGCCGGAACAGGTAGTACGCACCGTCAAAGCACTCGCGTTCGATCGCATCGAGCTGGCTCGTGTTCTGGTAGAAACTCGTGCCGAGCTCGAACACGTAGGACATGCATGGGAAGCCGCCGATGTAGTGGGCCCAGCCGTACATCCAGTCAATCGAGCCGCCGCTTGTCGGATACAACGAACTGGCCTGCCCCGGCGTATAGGTGCCGCCCGAGAGTCGGGACATCCGTGACGCCATGCCCTGTCCGAGCCCGGCCAGCATCGCGTCGTCGGGCGCGGTGAACCCGTTGCCAAAAGGCCAGAGCACCAACTCGGAGTATGAGTGGAGCGAAACGTCGGCCACAAAAGTGTGCTGCTTGAAGAACTCGGCCAGGGCATCAACCTCCTTGCCCCACATGCCGTGCCCGCCCATAAAGGTCTCGTTGTTCGGGTAGTGGGTCGAACGCGAACCCCGAGTCAGCGCGCCCCAGTCCGACATCCTGTTGCCGTCGCAGCAGCCGTTGTAGTCCCGGTTCGGGTCGCACCCGGTCCAGCTTTCGAACGGCTGGCGGTCCTTGCGCCACATGCGCCGGTTCGGGTAGTCGTAGTCGTACCCGTCCACGTTGATAATCGGAAACAGCCAGAGCTGATGGTTGTCGATGAAATCCCGGAATCCGGGGTTGGTCGCATAGTTCGAGAGCAAGGTGTCTCCGAAGTGCCGGGCCGCCTGCGGGCAGGCCCACTCGCGCGCGTGATGCATCGACTCGAACAGGACTTCGGGCTCGTCCTCCTCGACGTGCACATTGTCCGATATCTTCACCCCGTATATCCAGCGGCCGTAATAGGTCTGGCCGATGCTGTCGAACATGCAGATGTCCGGGTAGGTCGCGGCCCAGTTGCGCATGATTCTCACGAGCGAGTCATGTGAACAGTAGTACCCGTCGAGCGCGGCCTCGTCCCTTATCGTACCCAGGTCGTCGACTACAACTTCCATCCCCAATCCACAGGCCTCAACTACTGGCAAATCGGCCCGGTCCAGCACAAGGTCATAGGACTCACCCGGCACAACGCCCGCGATGTTGATTGACGTTCCCTTGAACGGAACACGGTCGTACAGTTGCCAGTAGTCTCTGGCCTGCACCCGAACGACCATTTGCCCGGCCTGAGCCGGACCAGCCAACACCAGGCTGATTGCCAACAGCAGAAACAGACCTGAAACCGCTCTTCTCAATACCAGACTCATCATCGCACCTCCATACGATTTATCGTCCCGACCCTTTATCAGCCATCCCGCTTTCCCAACCTGAGCCGTGATTGTATGCTGACCGCAGGAATTGTCAACTATCCTGCCCCTTGACACACACCACATCCTTAGTGTATAACCATTCATGAACCAGCGCCGTTTATCCCTGCTTCGCCGGTTCCAGTCCGGAATTCAGGACCGGATTGTGTTGTGGCTGCTGGTTCTTGGAATTGTGCCGGTAATCCTGACATCTGTGCTCGGCCACTGGGTTATGACCCGCGCGGCCATAAACGCAACCGGCCAGCACCTGCTCGCGGTATCGCAGCGTGCCGCAGCCGACGTCGACTTGAGAATGAGAGAACTGGTCCGAGGAATGAATGAACTCGGAACCAGGACCCCGGCAATCCGGAACTGCGTCGAGCAGAGTAACAGTCACTACCATAGCCCGGACAGTTCAGCCATCGACCGGAGAATCCAGGCACTATCCTCAGCATGGCAGAATGACTCTGCCCATATGACCCGGGCGCTGCTCAACAATCCGGTTGCCTCAGCACTGGAGCAGTTCAGGAGCCGTGACCCTGTACTTTACACCCGCCTGCTCGTGACCGATTCCAGCGGTATCATGCTGGGCGCCACCGCACCACCCGGCCGGATTCACTACTCTGACCAGCAATGGTGGCAAACGGCTTTCAACCGCGGCCAGGGAGCCGTCTACATAAGCAAGCTCTATTATGCTGACGGCAACTACCTGCTGAACATCGCAACCCCGGTCCTTGACTCTTCCGGGTCCCGAACCGTAGGCATCATTCGGGTGCTTGCCAACGTGTCTGAGCTCGCAGAACTCATCGAAGACATCGAAGTCGGACAGACCGGGTTCGCCACACTGATTTCAACATTCGGCGACGTTCTCATCGCACCCTTTCAGGAACCGGCCCGCGCCGGCGTCGTCACCACCGACCGCCTGCACCGCTTGACTACCAGCTTTCCCATCTGGTATCTGGGTCGCGGCCTGATGCATAGAACTAATGCGGTAATCGCACTCTCACCGGTCCTGTCAACCAGCAGTCACAGTCGCGCCAACCTTGGCGGCTCGGGCTGGACCGTATCAGTCGAGCAGAGCAAAGCGGAAATCCTCGCCCCGGCCCACCACTTCGGCCGGACCGCGGTCTTCGTTTTCCTGCTTACGGCCGCGGTCGTGATGGTCGTCGGCTTCTTCCTGTCAGAAAGAATCATCAGACCCCTGCGCGAACTGCGCGACGGAGTCCAGCGGATTGGCGCAGGCCGGCTTGACCTGCGTCTGGACCTGCGAACCGGCGACGAAATCGAAACCCTGGCCGGAGAATTCAACGCCATGACCGAAAGGCTTGAACAGTCCTATCATGGACTGGAAGAAAAGATTCGCGATGCGACCGCGGAGCTGTCACGCGAAAAGGACTCTTTCCAGGCAGTTGTCACCTCACTGGGTGAAGGGTTGATGGTTGTCAACCCCCAGCGCCAGATAGTGATGTGGAATCGGGCCGCAGAAAAGATGACCGGGTTCAGCTCCGAGGAAGTCATCGGCCAACCGTGCACCAAGGTGCTTCGCACCGGGTCAGAAAAGCAACCCGGCATCTGCGCTACGGACTGTCCTGTCGCGGCCGCTTCTGCCCAACGTCAGACAGTAACCAGGCGTGACATGACAACCTACATCCTCAACCGGGACGGTTCCCGCTTGCCGGTCAACTACACTGCCTCTCCGCTGTTCGATGAGCAGGACGAAATAAGAGGGTGTGTCGTAGTCCTGCGCGACATCTCCCAGGAAAAGGAGATGGACCGGCTCAAGTCCGACATGATATCAATGGTCTCCCATGAGCTCCGCACCCCGCTCCAGGCCATCATCGGCTTTGCAGAAATGCTCCAGGACAAGGGAATCGCACCTGACAAAAGGCGCGAATTCCTCAGAATCGTCATCGAACAGGGACGCCGCCTTTCCAACCTTGTTGACAAGTTCCTGACGCTCTCCCGCATCGAGGCGGGCAAGTTCGAACTGAACCTGCAGCAAGTTGACATCGGTCGTATCGCTGACGAACTATTCAGCATCGAAGCAGAACACCATCCCAGGCACAAACTCATAAACGACATCCCCGAATCCTTCCCGCAGCTCCGCGCTGACCCTGAGCGCATCAAGCGGGTAATCCACAATCTCATCTCCAATGCGATCAAGTACTCGCCGGCCGGCGGACCGGTGACAGTGTCCGCGCACGACTTGGGCGAGGAAGTGGACATATCGGTTGAAGACCACGGTATCGGCATCCGGGACCAGGACATCCCCAAGCTCTTTCACCGGTTCCAGCGCGTCAACCCCAACGCGGCCCTTGAGGTCTCGGGCACCGGTCTCGGCCTCTCCATCTGCAAGAGCATTGTCAAAGAGCACGACGGTACTATCCGGGTTGTGTCCGAGTACGGCAAGGGGAGCACTTTCACTATCACCCTGCCCAAACGCGGCCCGAAAGAAAAGCCCGACGACCGAGAACCAGTCAGACCACAATAGCTCATGCGCGTTGATGTCTGGCTGGCTCGGCATCGCCTTTTTCGGGCAATCACGTTAGGGTTGACAGCGTCTGTTTCCCGAGTATTTTTCGCCAAGGTGGAAAGCACGGGGTGGTGAAGTCTGAGGCCTGAAGTCTGATTACGTTTTGGAGGTTCAATGTCAGAAAGAGTAGCAATCATTGGTATCGGAGCTACGCAGTTTCGCTCAATTACGCCTGATGTGTCGTACAAAGAACTGATGTTTGAAGCCGCTGTCAAGGCATACGAAGACGCCGGTATAAACCCGCGCAAGGATGTTGACACTTTCGTAACCTGTGCCGAAGACTATATCGAAGGCACCAGCATCTTTGACGAGTACGTCCCGGACCAGCTCGGCGCGGTTCTGAAACCGATGCACACGATACCGGGCGAAGGGCTGCACGGAATCGCAACCGCCTTTCTGCAAATCAAAACCGGCCGGTTCGGCATTGCGGTCGTTGAAGCCCATTCCAAAGCATCCAACCTGATGACCCCGGACGGAATCGCAGCCTGCGCCCAGGACCCGGTCTATACCCGACCCTTGAGGCTCAACAGCCATTTCATCGCCGGGCTCGAGATGAACCGCTTCTGTCATGCGACCGGAATCACTCGCGACCAGTGTGGCCGGGTTGTTATTAAAAATCGGGGCAATGCGCTCAATAACCCGCTTGCCGGTCGGGCCGCTCTGGTCAGCCTTGGTGATTTCTGTAGCTGCGAGCCGGTTTCCTGCCCGCTCACCGAGCTTGACATCGCCCACCCGGTTGACGGTGCGGTCGTCGTAGTCCTGGCATCCGAAGCAAAAGCACGGGCGCTGTCAAAGAACCCGGTCTGGATTACCGGGGTCGGCTGGTGCAACGGGTCACCGAATCTTGAAGCCCGGGACTGGGTGGCAGTCAACTACTGCACCAGAGCCGCGGAAATGGCCTTTCGCATGGCCGGAATAACAGCTCCCCGCAATGAACTTGACTTTGCTGAAATCGATGACACCTATTCCTACAAGGAACTGCAGCATCTGAGTGCACTGAGATTCTGCGGCCCGAGCGAAGCCGGCCACTGGGTCGAAAGCGGCGTAACCACTACCACCGGCGAATTCCCGGTCAACCCGTCAGGTGGCGCACTTGGAATGGGACATATGTATGAGGCGACCGGCCTGGCACGACTCTACTGCGCGGTCGAGCAGTTGCGCGGCACCGCTGGCAAGGCCCAGCTTAAGAAAGCCAGCCGCTGCCTTGTCCAGGGATGGCGCGGAGTTCCGACCGCCAGTACGGCCGTGGCAATCCTGAGCACTTAGGAGGAAAAATGGGACAAAGAGTAGCAATTGTCGGCGCGGGAATGACCAAGTTCGTACGCCGGGCTCAGGAAACCGGCAAAGAACTGGCATTCCACGCGACCCGGATGGCGCTGGACTCCTGTGAAATGAATCTGGACCAGATTGATGCGGTCTGCCTGGGCACAGCGCCCGACACTTTTGACGGTGTCCACATGAAAGGCGAATACCTGTCGGACGGCGCTGGCGCGTGGGGAAAACCCTACATGCGCTGCTACGTCGGCGGCGGAACCGGCGTGTTCTCGGTTATTCAAGGCTGGTACCATATCGCCTCAGGCCTATGCGACACCTGCTTGGTGGTCTGCGAGGAAAAGATGTCTTCGTATCAGCCCCATGCCCAGGCCGCTTTCCTCACCATCTTCGACCACACGACCGAACGTCCGCTGAAACCCAATCTCCTCTGGATTTTCGCCATGGAGATGAACCGTTACATGACCACTTACGGCCTGAGGAAAGAAGACATCGTTCAGGTCGCGGTCAAGAACAAACGGAACGCCTTGGACCACCCCTGTGCCCAGATTGCCAAAGCGGTCACAGCCGAAGATATCCTGAATTCCGAAGTCCTGGCCTGGCCGGTGCAGCGGCTCGATGTCAGCCCGGTCTCGGACGGTGCAGTCGCCCTGGTCCTGGCCAGCGAATCCATCGCCCGCAAGGTGACCGACAAGCCGGTCTGGATTGAGGGAGTCGGCTGGTCCCTGGACACCGCCTATTGGACCAACCGCGACCTGTGCTACCCCCGTTATGTCGAGGAAGCGGCCCGCATGGCATATACGATGGCAGGAGTCACTGACCCACGACACCAGATACATATCGCCGAACCATACGACCCGTTTGATTACAAGGAACTCCATCACATGGAAGGACTGATGCTCTGTGGCAAGGGTGAAGCACCGCAGATGACAGTTGACGGCATCACCCAGCGGGACGGCGAACTGCCGGTCTGCCCTTCAGGCGGGCTACTGGGTGTCGGCAACCCGATTGCGGCCGCTGGCCTGATGAAAGTTGCCGAGCTGTTCTGGCAGTTGCGTGGCGAAGCCGGAAAGCGCCAGGTCAGCCGGAAAGTGAAGCGCGGCGTTGCCCAGGCCTGGGGTGACCTGATGCAGGTCGGGACCGTTGTCGTGGTCGGAATCTAGGAGGAAAGATGCGTGCAAAGGCCGGAGTCAAACAGACACCTGAAATACAATATGCCGGCACCGGACTCAGCAGCAAGGATTTCAAAGAAGGAAAAATCCTCTGCACCCGCTGGACCGCTGATGCGAAGTACGCCTGGGATGCCGGAATCGCCATCGGGAAATACCTTGCCGGTTTCAAAGCGGGCAAGATCCTCGGAGTCCGGTGCATCAAGTGCGGCCGGACAATGGTGCCGCCCCGGGCGTTCTGCGAATGGTGTTTCAAGACCGTAGATAGCTGGGTCCAACTCAGGAACACTGGTATCGTCAACACCTTCTCGCTGTGCTACGTGACCTGGGACGTAAAGCGGGTCAAGAAGCCTGAAATCTCTGCGGTCATCGAAATCGATGGCGCTTCAAAGGGGATGGGCATCATGCACCTGCTGGGCGAAGTGGACCCGAACAAGGTCCGCATCGGTATGAAAGTCAAAGCGATCTGGAAACCGGCGGCTGAGCGCGAAGGTGCGATTACTGACATCAAGTACTGGAAACCCTATTAGCGGAGGTTAGAAATGTCTCTGAGAGAAAGAGTTAACCAGCCAAAAGACACCCGTCCCTGGTATGGCGAATTGCCGGTGGAAAGCCTGTACACCGTCGGGATTGCTGGTGAGAAGTTCTTGAGAACCTTGAAGGAAAAGGGGCAGTTCCTCGGCACGAAATGCGACCGGTGCAGACAGGTGTATGTGCCGCCGAAAATCTACTGTGAAAGATGCCTTGCGAAACTCGACGACTGGGTCAAAGTCGGTTCCTGCGGCACACTCGAATCGTGGACCATGGTGCACGTCGGGCTTGACGGCCAGAAATTGAAGAAGCCGGAACTTGTGGCACTGGTGAAGCTCGACGGTGCGTCTACCTGCATCGTGCACAAACTTGCCGGAATCCCGGTTGAGGAGCTGCACATCGGCATGCGGGTTTGCGCTGTTCTCAAACCGAAAACCAAACGGGAAGGTGCAATAACCGACATCCTGCATTTCAAACCCGCAGACAGATAGCTGACAGCTACCAACTACTGGGAGGAATAGAATGAAAGAATGTCCATTCTGTCAGATAGTGGCCGGCAAGGCTCCGGCCCGCAAAGTCTATGAAGACGAACACACCACGGCTTTTCTCGACCTCTACCCCATTTCCCGTGGCCACTGTCTCGTCATCACCAAGAAGCACATCCCCTGGTTCACCGACATTGAACCCGGCTCCGGACTTGGCGGGCCGTTCCTCAAGACGGTCTACGGTGTTGCCCGGAAAATCAAGAACGCCCTGAACTGCAAATACGTCACCCTGCTCATGCGCGGAACCAGGGTTCCCCACCTGCATATGCTCCTCATCCCGTCAATCGAAGGCGAAGAGAATCTGCTCGACAAAACCCTGGGATATCATCACTTCTGCCAGACACGGCTCAAACCCCAGTTCACTGAGGCCGAGCTTGATGCGGTAGCCGAAAAGATAAGGAACGCGCCGGTGTAGAGAACCAGAACACAAAGGCACAAAGAGACCGAGAAGTTCAGAGCCCAAATGCCAGAATAACAACTGTGGTTTGTTTTCCCTTTGGTCATTAGGACTTTGGACTTAGGCATTTGGATTTGCCCGATGACCTTGACACGGTTCATTCTAGTAATAAGATAGCGCTCGATGGCTGATACTCCGCTGGAACGGACCCGCAACATCGGTATTGCTGCACACATTGATGCCGGCAAGACCACCACGACCGAACGGGCCCTGTACTACACCGGCAGAATCCACCGGATGGGAGAAATCGATGAAGGCACCACCCAGATGGACTGGATGCCCCAGGAGCGCGAACGGGGAATCACCATCACTTCTGCCGCTACAACGGTCCAGTGGCACGACCACCGTATCAACATCATTGACACCCCGGGTCATGTTGACTTCACACGCGCGGTGGCACGGTGCCTCAAGGTGCTGGACGGTGCCATCATCGTATTCTGCGGAGTCGGCGGAGTTGAACCGCAGTCAGAAACGGTCTGGCGACAGGCTGACCGCTACAATGTCCCACGCCTCGCTTTCGTCAACAAGCTGGACCGTATCGGCTCAGACTTCTACCGGGTGGTCAAAATGATGGAGGAAACATTCACGCAGACACCTGTGCCGGTCCAACTGCCCATCGGGACTGAGGACGGCTTTATCGGGGTAATCGACCTTGTCTCTGAAAAAGCCTGCATCTGGCACAGTGAGGACCTTGGCGCTACCTATAAGGAACAGCCTGTCCCTGAAGACCACCGGGCCGAACTCGATGAGTATCGTCACAAGATGTTAGATGTGCTCACCGGTTTCGATGAAGCGCTTCTGGAGAAGTACGTAGCCGGAAAGAGTATCACCCCGGAAGACCTGAAAACCGCCCTGCGACGGGGTACCCTGGACCTGAGAATCGTTCCGGTGTTCTGCGGCAGCGCGCTCAGGAACAAAGGCATTCAGAAACTGCTGGACGGCGTAGTGGACTATCTCCCCTCACCTCTCGATGTCCCGGCCATAAGCGGGATTAACCCCAAGACAAAAGAACAAGAAACCAGGCCGGCCGACCCCAATGTCCCTTTCTCCGGGCTCATTTTCAAACTGGCATCAG
>JAUWNN010000093.1 GCA_030612625.1 Caldifarciminota bacterium | reverse complement strand
CCCCCCGCCCCCCCCCGGCCACATGGACCGCCCCGGGCCCCCCCCGCGCGTCCCCCTGGCCCCTCACTTGCCGCCGGGGGGGGGCCAACACCGCGAGCCGCACGTCCGCGGGTTGTGCCAGGCTGAAGCGAACCTGCGCCGGTCCGTCCACCGGGTTGGGCCACACCGCGAACCGGGCCCTGCCGACCCCTGCCGGTCCGCCTGTCTCGTCCGCCCCCCCGGTCCTCGGTTCGTCGGTTGAGTACTTGATTGCCCGCCCCGGCTCGATAGTCGGGCAGCCCCGGTGATAACTGCCGGTGAACAGGCACTGGATCCCGATTGCCCGCGTCGGGTCCTGTATCCCGAAAGTGCTCGAGCTGTAGCCGTTCGCAGTCAGGTACTGGCACAGCAACTCGTTGTGCCCGTCCGGCGCCGCCATCGTCGTGTCGTATATCACCAGTTCGTACTTGTCCTTGAGCGACCGGTTGGCGTAGTAGCACACGCTGTCGAACTCAATCACGAACCGGTGGTTCGCAGCGTCGTGGTAGTAGTACACGTAGCCCTGGCTGCCGTATCCGGGGTACAAATCATCCCAGTTCAGGGCGACAACCGCGGGCGGTGCCGAAGCACTAGGCAGCGATGTGTTGGAGTAGTTGGTCTGGGTGTAGTTGCCCGCGGCTATCCAGCCGTCCGCGCTTACCGAGACCTGGGTGTACCGCTGGCCGTAGTATTTCAGCGGCCCGAACCCTGTTGGCAGGTTCACGACCAGAACGTCGTCGTTCTGGGAGAAGTTCAGCTGCGTGCCCTGGGTATTGATTTCCACCCACTCGAACTCCGGGTGCTGTGCGTACCCGGTATCAACGTCGTCGTACGCATAGTATAGTGCGGGCTGCCGCGGGCCGTCCGGTATCGGGTCAATAGTCCGGAACTCGCCCACGACCACGGTCAGCGGCCGCAGGACCGAGTAGCCGCCGTCCGCATAGAGGCAGAGCGTGCAGGGAATCGGGGTTTCGGGCGGAATGCCGGCGTCGGCGTGGACCGTGAAGAAGTCGGTGCCGCTTGAGGCGCTGTCACCTTTGCGGACAAGGCCGTAGCTCGCGGCCGAATCAACAACCTGGAGCCGCGCATCGCCCGAGCGGAGCACCCCGCGGCAGTTGTACCCATGCCCCATGCCCGTGTTCTGGATGTCGATGGCGAGGTCCACGGTCTCGTTCGGGTCGATCCGGCCGTTGCCGTTGCCGCCGTGCGCCGTATCTATCACCGTTACTGTCCGCTCCTCGAGCACCGCGGTCCCGACGAGAAACCGGATGTTCGACACCCAGGCTGAGTCGTTGGCGTCGCGGCAGATCAGCGAGCAGGCCACTGCGTAGCCGTTTCCGACCCCGGAGTTGACATGCAGCCCGAACCCGGTCAGGCCGGTGTACGCCGAATCGCCCGCCGCGATCGTCCCGAACACCTTTACCGAGTCGGTAACCTGCGCGTTCGCATCGTGCGTGCGCAGGGTCGCGGTCACCGAGTATGCGGTCTGCTGGCCCCAGTTCTTCACCCAGGTCGGAATCCTGACCGTTTCCCCGGGATTGAGAATCGAGTCACCGTTGCCGCCCGGACCGGGGTCGTAGATGCTCGACCGCAGGTAGCAGACGTAGCGCTCGCTCGCGATGACCTGCACGGTATCGAGCATCACATAGTGGTCGCGCGCGTTGACCGCCATCGCCATCGGCCCGGGCGTCAGCGCCGATACAAGCAGCGTAACCTGGCCGCTGGAGTTGGTCCGGCCCCGCACGTCGACCTCGCCGTCCTTGCGGAGCACGACGAGCGCCGACTCCACCGGCGCCGCGCTCGGGGTCGTGACCGTCACCTGGTAGGGCACGTTGTTGCCGATCGTGATGACGCCCGCGTGCGCCACATTCAGGCTCTCCGGCTCTTCGGGCCAGAGCGAGGTTTCCGGGTCTCCAATCAGATTCAGGCAGTAGATGCACCAGCGCTGCTTGGCGTACTGGTAGAGCGAATCCGCATACGGTGCCCAGCAGGCCTTGGAGTACCCGAGCGCCTGCCCGGTGTGCGGCATACCGTACAGCAGCACCCCGGCGTAGAACGTCGTGTCCAGCCGCTCGGACGGACCCGGGACGTAATTACCCCCCGGCCCGATCGCTCCGTAGCCGTAGCGCGTGTTCATGATCGTGGCGATGAACCCGCCGCCGACCTGGTTCACCATGTGCTCGGCCATGCAGTCGCCGCCTGAAACCTGGTCCCAGGCCGCGCAGTTGCAGGCAATGGCGACCCCGATGCCGATTTTATCACCGTTGGTCATTGCCTGCGCATCGGACGACGTGAAGAACGGGGTCGAGCCCATAAAAATGCCCGAGTGACTGCCGTGCCCGTCCCAGTGGCTCATGCCCCAGCCGTCGTTCAGCGAATCGTTGACCGCCTGGCGCGACAGGGTCCCGGCCCGCTCATAGAGCCGGCCGTCCTGCCAGTCGGGCCCGGTCTGCCGTGCAATCGACTCCACCATCGGCCGCTCGTCGTAGCTCGACCACAGGATTGCGGTCGGCAGCAGCATCCGCTTGATGAAGCCTGCGGGCGGGCTCTGCTCATAGGTCATCACCTTGTGCACGAAGTTCTGGGCCATCGCCACGTTGTACACCGGCGCCCGGCCGACGTACACGTCCGAGTACATATCCACGCTGTCTGCAATCTCGCCGTACCTGTGGTTGCCATTGGCATCCCAGGTGCCGTCCAGCCCCCCGTAGTACAGGTCGCACGGCTCGTTGCTGATGTAGTTCGCCATCCGGGTCGGGAAGATATTCTGGCCGCTGGTGTTGTAGTCGCCCTGACCCCCGAGCAGCGCGTACATCGTGCCCCAGGTCCCGGCCGCATCAATCATGAAGTTCCGAATCTTCTCCGGCAGGTCGTAGCCCGGGTAGTTCGCTTCTATCCAGGAAATGAGCACCACCGTGCCCGGCACACCTTTAAGCGTCTTCCAGTCGGCCAGCCGCTCGAACACCGTATCCATCGGCGCTTCGGTGATGATGACGTACTCATAGTCCCCGGGCGGCAGAGCGGTCATCGTGTTCCGCCTGACCCGCGGCGCAAACCGTCGCACGTCCCGGGGATTGACCACGAGCCTGCGTACAACCTCGCCGAACTCATCCCGCTGCCGGGTAGTCGCGACCGTGTTGGCGATGTAGCCCGTCCTGTAGCTGAGCCGGTAGCGCAGCCGGGTCGCAAGCTGGAGCCGGCCGGTCGCCGGGACGTAGCGCACCGGCCGCAGCTCGACATTGGCAATCCGGTACCCGCACATCGTCCCGGTCTCCATGAACCGCAGCACTACCGCGGGGTACGGGTCGGCCGAGGCGTAGACCCCAGGGTCGGGCGGGTACAGTTCCGGCTCATCGGTCACGCCCGGCCTGGGCAGGATGACGTCGGGCTGGGCCGGGCCGACTTTGCAGGTCCCGGGCAACTCGACCCACTCCTCGGCCAGGAGCTCGACGCCGGTGACCACCGCCCCGGCCGGTATCGCCACCTGTTGGACGACCATGGGCAGGAGCGGCTCGCCCGGATGACCGACCGCAGGGTAGCCTTTCAGATTGATAATGTCATAGCCGTGGTCCGAGGAGAAAACCAGGTCCTCTCGTTCGAACTCGGCCGTCCTGGTGATTGTCCCTGCCGCCAGGGTCAGGGACGTGGTGACGAGCAGAACCAGCAACCGTTTCATGAATACTCCTTTTCCCCGTCAGGGAACAATATCATAAAGCCCAGCATCGCCCTAGTCAACAGCGCCGTCTCACCAGCGCCGGGATGTGACAACACTCCGCGCGTCCCCTGACACGCCTCCGACTACAGATTCGGCACTGTATCCCCGGTGTCCCCACTCGTAATATGTCCTGATGTCCTCAGCCGTCTGGCCTCGACGTGCTTGAGATTCATGAACGAGAGATGAAGTGTCTCCTTCAGGCCCAAGAGAACGGCTGGCGACACCGATACCCCGCTACCGATTCCGGTGTAGTCATATTCCATACCGGCAGATTCCGGCCGAGCATAGGCCGGAACAACAGCCTGTCAAGACCGCCAATGCGAACGCGCCCACCGGCTAGCTCGCCTCGACCGGCGGCTGAAGCGGAAACGGCGGAAACTTGACGAAGCGGTCAAATAGCGGGGTCTTGCGGAACCGCGTCTCCGGGTCGAGATGCCCGCTTGGCTTCAGTTCCCGGTCACGTTCGAGCAGGCCGAACCATTCCAGGGGTTCGACGGCACGACGCCACAGCAAGGCCAGTGCCAGCTCCGGGAATTCCGACGAAGCCTCTATCTCCTCCCGCACCGAATCGAGCAGTATCTCCCCGGGGAGCTCACCGAAGGGAATCCACTCGCCGGCGACAATGTGCAGCCGCCAGAGAACGACCGCCATTGACTGCTGCAGCATCGGCGCATCGTCATCGCCGCCGTAGAGACAACTGAGGCCGGCGCGCCGTAGAAGTGCCAGGAACAGCACCCGATACAGCCGGCCGGACTGCTCTTCGGCCAGGAGCGGCAGGACCCGGCGCGGCACGTACATCCGGCCGCGGCGGCAGCGCACGAAGCCCGCGGCCTCGCAGACGTCATGGATGACCCTGAGCGGCTTCACGTCCTGCTCGCCTATCCGCTTGAGGAAACCCCGCATCGGCTCGACGTCCCGGCGTGCCCAGTCCAGCCGTTCGAGCATCCGGGCCACGACCGCGAGTTTCATCCACCCGTTGGGCGTGAGCCCGACGCCATCGCTTTCGACCACCAGCTTGAGAAAGGTCCGCGCCTGATCAAGAAAGAGCGTCGAGCCGACCTGGGCCGGCGTCAGGTCTCCGTCCAGTTGCAGGGCCGAGTCGGACGACTCCCAGTCGGCCTGCAGCAGGCGGCGGACGTAGCGGTCCAAATCCTCCTTGGTCGACTGACGGACGACCAGGTGGATGCCGTGCAATGCGCCGAACGGAGTTAACTCATCAGAGTATTTCATCTACCTTTCTCACAGTTGAAGGTCCGGTCATGACATGTCAAACATCACGGGGATATCCAGGATACAATGTTCATCCCTCTCCGACTTATGGACCTCTTGTGCAGTCGCGCGGGGAGCGAAATAGGCAGGTATGAAATCGAGTCCGGATTCCATTGCCCGAGTCTAGGCTCGAACGTCCGCCGGGTCAAGCCGCAGCCGCACCGAAGTCCGGCATTGACATCAGCCGGGAATGCGGGCTCTGAGTCCGCGCAGGTGCCATCCGATGGCTCGTGGCGCAAGTGCCCCCGAGTTTCTCCCAGGTGTTGCACTTCATTGTTGAACTCGCGGGTTTCTCCCATAATCCTTTATTACGTCCCCGGAATCCGCGCAGCGCACAGCCCGCGCAAGACATCCCGCCGATGTCAATGGAACAGGTTTCACTCTTGCCAGGCCCGGAATTGGACATCTGCATAGCCTCGGCTTCGGTTGTGTTCAGGAAACGTTCGGGACTATCTCTGAATCTCCTCAGGCAGTTGGGGTTGCAGAAGTAGTAGTCAGTGCCCTGGTAGCGCCACTTCCCGGCCTCGGTGCCCTCGCGCACTTCCATCTTGCACACCGGGTCAATATGAACACTTCTGTCTTCTGCCATGTCACTACTTAGACCACCCGCCAACCTGCCCCGGTTCCCATCACTGCTCCCTCCCGCAAGCGGCCTGGCAACTGTCATTCGTGAAGCATACTGACTAACGAACGCACAGGCATAGTGTGAGACGACAGCTTGAGTAGTGTCCCATCTCTTCTGCGTTCGACCTTAAGCTTTACCCTTGGTCTCTCGTCCGCGTATTTCTGTACAAATTTCCATAGCAGGCGAGATTTGTAAGACGCGAAAACAAATCTCAAAGCAGATACCACCGTTCTGCGATTCACCTCACGTGCCACGTTGGCACAAACGTACAGGTAACCCGGCACTATTCTTCTCCTGGTACCCAGAAAAGCCAAGCCGCTTGAAAGGGGCAAGGTCACTTCGATATTTCTAGAACCAAAGCCAGCTCCTGTGGTACAGTGAGGGTCTCGCGTTGGGTCTTCATAGTAGAATGGGTTATCCGATGTCACAAAGCTTTGGTCTTTCGGGGCTACCAAGAACGTCCATTTCAAATCGTTGAGCTTGGGAGCAAAATTCATGATTGCATCAAGCATGCCGATTAGCTCTACTGCCCGGTTGGGCGTGGGATACAATGGTTTTTCTACTACAAACTGATTCAGTCGTTCCAGACGCAAGGCTATCTCGCGGCTAGTGCCTTCCGCCAGGCTGTTGAATAGAGACTCGAACTTCTCACGGTCGGATTCGAGCAAGCGCATGATCCTGTCTGGCGTCATCTTCCAAGTCTGCAGCATGATGTCCATGGAAATCGGCGTACGCATCATCATTGACGCCAAGAAGTATCCAAACCGGTTTCTTTCATCTCCCGTCAGCGATACACGCCTCTGTATCCTCCTAAGGATCGAAGCGGCATCGTCCTCTATCCAGCCAAGGGCATCTTCGAATACCTCAGAATCGCTGACCCCAGGTCCAACCGGCACAGAGTAGTACCCAATCCGGACGGCTGCGTCTCTTGTAGATATGCTCTCAATCGTGCTGTTGCCCTTTTCGTACTTCCAAAGATGTCTCCTGACATTGGGATCAACGAAGCCGTCGAGAAGAAACTTTGGTATATAGTGATGTCTTTTCTTTCGCGCCATTATAGCCCGTAACTGACCGTTCCGATTCCCTCCGATCAACCGGGTTTCGCGGGCCTACCTCTAGATATCTGTGCTATTGCCGCAGTTGCTGAGCCTTAAGGGCAAACTCGACTAACTTGACCCTTTTGGTCAGTTTCTCCCCACCCCTCATGAGCGCGAAAGTCACTTCCGTCTCTGGAGCGTATCTTGCCATTTGACGCTTGAAGGCCTCGGGACTGCCAGTTTGTACTCCATCCACCTCCACAATGATGTCACCAGCCCTAAAACCAGCCAAGGCAGCTGGAGAATCGTCAATGACCTTGGTGATGCGCACACCTTCTGTATCAGTCTTGTTTTGGTAGTATGTTACTCCTAACCACCCACCGTGTATATCCTTTGCCCACCAATGACTAATATGGTCGTAGTAGAACAACATGTCTTTCCACGCCTGATGATGAGACTTGGGAAGCGTAAAGTCCACGCTACCCTTGCTCCCACTGAGCTTAACTCGTATCTTGGTGCCGAGAGGGGCATCGACAACGGCTCCGACCACACGCTTCACCGTCGCGTTGTCATAATCCAAACCCAAACACTCATAGACATCGACGCCGTATCGGTTGAAGGCGAAAACAGAGAACTTGCTGACATCACTAGCGACCTTGTAGCAAGCATTATCGGGAACACGGTATCGGCAATTCCCGACTCTTACATAGACTCGCTCCAGAAAAGCCCAGTCACTTGGTCGCCTCATCCCAGCATTTAGATGAAAGGTAGCGTCGCCACTAGTATCACGTGAAATCCAAGGCAGAAACTCGGCGTAAGCATAGGGGAGTCTCAGCGCGTACGCACAAGAAGTCTTGTCATGATAGCACGCCACACCGGTGCTATAGCCCAGAGGCTTAGGAGATTGTGCTCTTGGGAAAACCGAGATGCTCCCGGTAAACTCATCAACCGTATGCCACAGTCGGCCATTTACTTCTCTCATCCGCTCGGTGAGTGTCTGTGTCTTCCTGGCCGCCAGCCCGACTCCGGCCGATGCACAGCCCAAGTCCCACAATCCGACGGCCACAAGGCCTGCAATAAGTATCGCTAGCTTTAGTTGACTCATGGCTTACCTCCTAAGGATGCCATCCGGCTCACTCTTCCATCACCCGGAGCATAAGACAAAGGCGGCTGGTTGTCAAACACGGGAAGGCAAAGGATCGGATTATCGGGGACATAATAAGATTTATGCGCGTCAGATTCTGGCATAGTCCGCTGACCGCCCACCGCTGAGGACCCGAAGAGACCCTTCGATATGCTCAGGGTGACAGTTCAGGGCAGGGCGGGATGACCAGTCAGACGAAGAGATTGCCACTTGCCCGTCGGAGCGATATGAACGCTGCTGTCCTGTGCCAAGGACGGCCCTAGAACCCTGGTTCTGCGTTCTCGCAGGTGCCATCCGATGGCTCAACCCCAGAACCCTGGAACCCCTTCTTTGCCCGGCATTATCTCTTCCGTCTCTTGTGCCGTTTGACTCGTTCTCGCAGGTCGTACATGTCTTCTCCCACTTCTGCCAAGCGTGAATGGTGGGTCAGTGCCACCCGAAGGTTTCGGGGCTTAAATGCTCCGCGCCGGACGAGACGAGAAACTATCCGGGAAGCGGACATCGGTTTGCCGGATTTCTCCAGCAATTCGATAATGGCCTGGCCGTGAGACCTGTATGGTCTTGCCTTCCGGGAAGCCAGACCGTAGGTTCCACGTCCTGCCAACTGGAACTGGTCATAGTACATCATGCAGGCGTGAATAGATAGGTCGGATACGTTCTTGTACCTCATGCTTTCACTACGGATGCGTTTGGCCAGTTCGCTGTAGTGCACAGGATGCCCGATTGCTTCGAGTATGCTGACGGCCACCTCCTTCGGGGATTCACCCCAACGGAGTGACCACTGTTTCTTCGTATAGACTCGGTCATCCTGCACTATCACCTTGTCGGTGCATGATGCGAAGTGAACCACAAGAACTGAGGGAAAGCGGCTTGGTGGTTTGATACCTCGAGGGCAGTGCCTGCTGCAGATATCGGCTGTTCTACGGCCGGCTTTTGTGATATCCATTTCCTGTGGACCGGACTTGAGTACCCTGCTCAGATTGATGGAACCCTGACCACAGGTTACACAAGGGAAATCCTTACGACACACTGAATCTGCTTGCATTGGCCGCTTAAGGAAATCGGCGTGAGTGAGAAGCTCTGAGTTTCCATAGATATGCAGTTCTCGGTTTGGCAGAAGGACATTCGCCAGGGTATTGGCCTTGGGGCGGCTTTTCCAACCGAACCGACGGCTGAGTTTCTGAGCCAATGTGGAAACTTCAACCAGACCCCCGTTTTTATCAATAACCTTTTCTACTTCTGCCCAGAGTGGAGCCAAAAGCTTCAGCCCGGCTTGGGACGAGAGAATTCGTTTTCCTTTATGGACTATCTGGTCGACGCGCGCCCGTGTAACCCCATGCTTCTTGCCGATTTCTTCATACGTCGGGATGCTGCTGCGGCCCAAAGCGTAGCGGCTCAGCATGATTTCTGCGGCGCGGTGGGACTTGAATACGCGGTGCACAAGACTTCTGACCAGAGCTTCAAAGGAAGGGGAATCCACAATCCGGGTGTCGTCAGGCGTGGCGGCTTGAATCAGTCCCTGTAGTGCAAGGACCCCGGGCCAAGCCTGACCACCATAGTCAGAGACCCTTAATACGTCCTTTTCGTGGATGTCGAGAAGCTCTCGCAGCGAGCTTATTCCAATCAGGTCAATGGCACGCCACGCCATCTCCAGTTCCCGTTTGGTTGAAGCAGTAATAGTCTTGGAGAATTCATCTCTAAGGCGTGTCTGGGCACTTTTTACCCTCCGGCAGGTAGCTTGACTGCAGCCATGCGGACTCAGTATTCTCGAAACATCCACAGCGAGGAATTGTCCTATCGTTCCTACACCCAGGCGGTCAAGAGCATCTCTGTCCCGACGCTCGAGCCGTATCCGGTCGAGATGGTCGTCAAGACGCAGTCGCCTGGCCGGTGCCTGTGCCTTTCGTGCATGACCGGCTCTGTGTTTGCTGCGGAATCTGGGGACTCTCAAATTACTCGTTTTCATTGCTTATCAGCATAGAATAAAGACGGCTGGTTGTCAAGCAGACATGCAGGCCCGAAAACCGATATAGGATTGGCCACGAAAGCACGAAATCCACGAAACAGAAGTAACCGCAGATGAATACCGATGAACGCAGATTCCTTTCCGGACCCCATCTGTGCAATCTGCGTAATCTGCGGTTCAGCCGTTTCCTGTCTTCGTGGCTCTATTTCGGTTCTTGGAATTCTCCGATATCGCATTTGGGCGCTGGGGTCGAATCCTGACTTTTGATAAGCGGAGAGGGTGGGATTCGAACCCACGGTACCCTTACGGGTACTCTTGTTCTCCAAACAAGCCCGTTCGTCCACTCCGGCACCTCTCCGACGCAGATACATAATGCATGACGCACGATGCATAACGCATGGAGCGTTAAACGTGAAGCGTCATGGAACACAAGTAGGATATGCCACCAGCCCCTACATGTCAACCGGCTCAGCTCTATCCGAAAACCGATATAGGATTGGCCACGAACGCACGAAATCCACGAAACAGAAGTAACCGCAGATGAATACCGATGAACGCAGATTCCTTTCCGGACCCGATCTGTGCAATCTGCGTAATCTGCGGTTCCGCCGTTTCCTGTCTTCGTGGCTCTATTTCGGTTCTTAGGGCTTCTACTGGATAAACACCAGCGCGCCCGGCTTGAGCGCACCGACCACCGCTTTGAGCGACGCATTGTCCAGTTGCAGGTAAATATGGTCAATCGCCTCAG
>JAUWNN010000041.1 GCA_030612625.1 Caldifarciminota bacterium | reverse complement strand
CGGTACAACACGCTCTTACGCGGGTGCGTATTGGGCTGGCGGGCATATAATCACCTAATCCAAGGGTCCGACCGGGTGGTAAAAGACCTTTGGCGGAACTGACTATGACTTGGGTTGTTCGGTTCAGCAGACTAGAGATGGCGGCTATATCGTTACCGGTAAGACCGGTTCTTATGGCGCAGGAGAGTATGATGTCTGGCTTATAAAGACTGATGGAAATGGGAACAAGGTCTGGGACAAAACCTTTGGCGGAACCCGCAGTGATGGCGGTTCTTCGGGTCAGCAGACTTCAGATGGCGGGTATATAATCACCGGGTATACCGGCTCTTATGGCACAGGTGACTGGGATGTCTGGCTCATAAGGACCGATGGAAATGGAAACAAAGTCTGGGATAAGACTTTTGGCGGAACTGACTATGACTTGGGTAGTTCGGTTCAGCAGACCAGAGATGGCGGATATATCATCACCGGTTGGACCTGGTCTTACGGCGCAGGTTGGGAGGACGTCTGGCTCATAAAGACAGATGGGGATGGAAACAAGGTCTGGGACAAGACTTTTGGCGGAACTGGCGGTGACTATGGCAAGTCGGTTCAGCAGACCTCAGACGGCGGTTATGTCATCACTGGTGAGACCGATTCTTATGGCGCAGGTTTGGAAGATGTCTGGTTCATCAAGACCGATAGGAATGGAAACAAAGTTTGGGACAAAACCTTTGGCGGAACTTACTGGGATGGGGGTAATTCGGTTCAGCAGACCTCAGATGGCGGATATATCATCACTGGTTGGACCGACTCTTATGGCGCAGGAGAGTTTGATGTCTGGCTAATCAAGACCGATGAGAATGGGAATACATTGCTCAAATAGCCAGAATCAGATGGAAGGTTCAGAAGGGCCGAACGGCCGTTCGCCCGTACTCAAAACAAGGCAGGCCTGTCTGCGGATTCGGGTCTGTGCTTGACATTTCGGTCCTGATGGCGCAACCTGATTTCCGAAAAGCGATATAGGATTGGCCACGAAAGCACGAAATCCACGAAAGATGAACCGACCCACCCAGAACTGGTATCACCTACCCGGTGAACGCCAAGCCAGCATTCAAGTTCTCTTCCAGGCCGCACGGTTGCTGCTTCTCCGTTTCATGTTCTTCGTGTCTTCGTGGCTCTATTTCGGTTCTTGGCCCTGAGTTCCATCAATGTCGTCACCAATTCCCTGCGCCTGAAACGGGCCATCCTCCAGGTCCGGGTTCAGGTTCTCGCATCGTTCTGTGTGCTGAAGCCCGCCGCTGTCCAGGCACCTGTGTTCCATCTGACAACAGAGGCCAAGTCCATGCGCACCCGACCTTCGGACCAAATCCGAACCCAAGTCCCGAACTCGAATCGAATCATCATTCCGCGATTCATTCGACGAATCATTCCACGATTCAATCGGCATGTGGCTCTACGAATGATACGCCAGTTGTATCGGCGTATGAATCGCCCTGTGAGTCGCCATACGAATTGACGATTGAGTGGAGGGCTCACAGCCCAGTTGATACCACGATTCTATCCTCAATTCATTCGACAAGTCACTGTTCAATTCAGTCCTCAAACCATACGCGAAGCGGCTCGTGGGGTCACTGGGGGAGTGACTCCCCCAGTGCTGGCTGGAATCGCGGTGCAGACTGGCTAAGTTGCCGTCATGTCGGCATTTATGTCGTGTGCAGCCTGTATTTAGTAGCAGGTCTGGGTCGGTGTATCATGTTGTGCTCGGACCCAGGCCCAAGCATCGTGTACCCGCGGGCAAACCAGCATGGTCCAGGTGCTTGCGGCTCTGGTCCGGCAAAGGAGGGATTCTTATTCGGTCGCCAGCTCCACAAGTTCAGTCGTCAGCAGAACATCTCAGGCGAGAGTTTTGCGATGGCGGCCAAAGTGCTGTTGGACAAGTGGCATGCCCGGGGCTGCGACCCGGAAGTCCTGACCAGGATACGCAAGGACGTGTTCGACATCGGCGAGCCGACATCTTGACTTCTCCTTTCCTTTTCTTCTTGAGGGAGAGGACCAGAGTGAGGATGATTCCCTGAACGAAGAACACGAAACGGAGATAGGGTGACACCCTGCGCAGCGCAAGGGTGTCACCCTTGCCAGTTCTGGGTCCGGGAGGTTCATCTTTCGTGGCCAATCCTATATCGGTTTTCGGGCACAACCATCCGGTTGACAGCCCGGCTATTTGATTCGATACTTAATCATGCGCATCTGGAGCATCCTGCTAATCCTGACCGCCATTGCCTTGCCGGTCCAGGCCGGTTTCCCTGTATGCACCGCCAAGCAGGACCAGACCTTTCCAGCTATTGCCTATGACAGTACAAACTTCCTTGTTACCTGGACCGACACGCGCGACTTTCTGACCGATTCATCCACTAACATCTACGCCTGCCGGGTCACGCCGGCAGGCCAGGTCCTGGATACCGCCAACATCCTCGTTGTGGGCGGCAGGCGGGACCAGATGGTGCCAAGGATTGCCATGGGCCAAGACGACTGGTTCCTCATCTGGCAGGAAGGGTGTTGATTCACCCGGGATGTGAAAGGCGTCCGGGTGGCGCCTGACTCAAGAATCATCGACCGTATCAATGTGAGTATCTGGAATGACGACCAACTCTTGCCCGATTTGGCATTTGACGGCAGCAGCTACCTGGTTGCCTGGGGCGACCGCCGCAACACCCTGGAGCAGATTTATTACACCCGGGTAACCGGCGACGGCCATGTCTTGAATCCCATCGGCAAGCGGCTGGCAAATCAGGATTCCACTGACCTCCAGGGCTTGCCGGTCTTAGCCTCAAATGGCGAAAATTACTTCCTGGCCTGGATGGGTTCGGCTTCAATCGGAACAATCATCTTCGGTACACGGATTGGCCTGAACGGCAGGGTGCTGGATTCAGTGCCTTTGCAGTTCACCAGCGACACCTTGTTTCAGAACCATCTTGCGCTCGGAACCGATGGTGAAAACTATCTGGTTCTGTGGTGCGGCGAAACCCCGAGCCAAATCGGCGAAGACCTGTATTGCTGCCGGGTCAGTTCAGCCGGACAGGTGCTTGATTCAATCCCAAGACTCATCTGCCGGACAACTGAAGGTCTGATGGACCCGGCGGTCGCTTTCCTTGGTGACCGTTATCTGGTAACCTGGACCGATATGCGGGACTGGTTTGACGTATACGGATGCCGGGTGATGCAGGATGGCACTGTGCTTGACCCGGACGGATTTCCCATCTGCGCCCGGGAAAGTGTTCAGCGCGAGTCTGATGTCGCGACTGACGGCAAACGATTCCTGGTGGTGTGGTCAGACATGAACTCAGATGAATTCGATGTCTACGCTGCCTGGGTTGACACCGGTGGCATGGTCGGGGTCAAAGAGGAATTGCGAATGCCGATTTCCGAATTCCGGGTGTTGCCGAACCCGGCTTCTGGCCCGGTGCTGTTCGAGACAGGACAGAGGAGTCGGGCCCTGGCAGTGGATGTCTATGATGCGGGTGGAAGGCTCGTCATTAGACTCCAGGCAGAAGGTTGTGGGAGCGGCATCCCTGCCGCGACAGAATCGAGACTGGGAAATCTCTCCTACGGGAAAGCCTATGGGACCATTGCCTGGGACCGGTGCGACCTGAACGGTAAACCGGTTCAGGCCGGAGTTTACATAGCAAGGTTAGGAAACGGGCCGGCTCATTCGGGCTGCAGGTTTGTGCTCTTGGATTGAACTGGCCCAGATAAGACGCATTATGCATTACGCCGGAGGCCAGCGTCAAGCGTTATGCCTCGTGCATCATGCGTTATTGCGTTGTGCGTAGAGCTTACTGCATTGGAGGTGTTTCTTGAAAAGGACGGTTATGATACTGTTCCTGGTTTTGTTCGCCGGCTCGACCTTCGGGTTTGTGCCCGGGCCTGAGGAATATGAGACCAAATGGCTGCTGCCCGGGTTGGATACGCCGCCGATAATGGCCGAATCAACCCACAGTTATGATGTCAGGTTCTACCGGCTCGACTTGGACCTGCCGATGACCTCAGGCGCAATGGATGCCTGTGCCGGCATCTGGCTCAGAAGCGAAGAACCGGCTCTGGACAGTGTGGTGTTCAACTTCATGAACCTGGTCTGCGATTCGGTCAAACTGAACGACACAATTCTCGACTTCTCGACCAGTTACACCCATCTAATGGTCTACTTCGATGAGCCGATTCCTCAAGGCGACTCCATTTACCTCGATATTTTCTACCACCGCCTGTCCGGCACTTCGAACCGCGGATTCTACTGGTACGAAGGCACTGGTGGCAGCAGATTGCACAATGTGGCCTACACCCTGACCCAGCCCGAAAACTCAAGACGCTGGTTTCCCTGCTGGGACCACCCCTGGGACAAGGCTGAGCAGGGCTGCCAGGTCAATATCACTGTGCCCGACTCATTCACCGCCTGCGCGAACGGGCTCCTGGACAGCGTCAGCGACAACACCGACGGGACCCACACCTTCTGGTGGAGCCACCGATACCCGATTCCGACTTATCTCATCAACTTCGGCGCCAGCATATTCTCCCAGTGGAGCCAGTGGTTCCACTATTCTCCGTCCGACTCAATGCCGGTAATCCACTTCGTCTGGCCCGAAGATTCAATCGCCTCGGTTGGCTCGCTCCAGAACATGGTAGACATGATTGAATTCTACTCGGACTCGACCCGGTTCGGAATGTATCCGTTCGTTGAAGAGAAGTACGGTCATGTCGTGGTCTATCCGTTCGGTGCCGGTGGAATGGAACACCAGACAATGACCACCATCCACCGCAACTGGGTGACCCAGGGTTCAGAATGGGGCGTCGCTCACGAACTGGCTCATATGTGGTTTGGTGACTATCTTACCTGTTTTATCTGGGCCGAAATCTGGCTCAACGAAGGCTCGGCATCGTATCTTGACCCGCTCTGGCACTACCACTTCTACGGCCGGTCAACATTCCTTGACAGAATGGAGTCGTATCGCCAGGCGTTCTTCTCAGCGGACCAGCGCGACCGGCACCCAATCTACGACCCGGGCATGTCCCGGCTGTTCGAATGGGGCCACACCTATTGCAAAGCGGCCTGGGTGAACCACATGACTCGCTATGTCGAAGCCGACACCAACTTCCACGAACCCGGCATCTGGTTTGAAGCCGAGCGAGTCTACCTGGACAGCTTTGCCTATGGAGTTGCAACGACCGAAGACCGCGAGCGCATCCACGAGCAGGTAACCGGCATGGAACTGGGCTGGTTCTATGACGAATGGGTCTACATGGCCGGATTCCCGTTCTACACAGTCAACTGGTATGGACGCGAGACCGCTGATGGCTGGGAAATCGTCCTCGACCTGTCCCAGGACAACGGCAGCCAGGCCCCGGAAACGTTCCACATGCCGGGCGAGATTCTTGTCAGCACAACCGCGGGCGACACGCTCCTGCATTATGATGTGACTGAAAACCCACAACGGAATGTATTCTTGCTTTCGGCTGAGCCCACCGGAATCGAATTCAACCCGGGCAAGTGGATTCTTGAGAAGCACAACATCACCAGCGGCATTGAGAATGCTATTGACCCGAGAGTTGGTATCAGCAAGCTGACACTTCATCCGATTGCGCCGAATCCCGCGGCTGGCAACGCCTGGGTCAGGTTCAGCCTGCCAAGAGCACAGAAAGTGAACCTGGCGGTTTATGACGCGGCAGGCAGGCAGGCAGCGACCCTCTGGTCAGGCGCGGCGACCGCCGGCCACCACACCGTTATCTGGAACCGAAAGGACAGCGACGGCCACGAGCTTGCTGCCGGCATCTATCTTATTCGGCTGAAGACCGACCAGGAAATCGCAACCCGCAAGCTGGTTCTGCAACGCTAGTGCCTGATTGCGTAAGTCAGCGATACTTGTTTTTCTGCGGCGATTCCTTCTCCGCTCCCTCGCCCCGCCTGCGGGGAGAGGGCTGGGGTGAGGGGTTCCTGCTGCGCATAGAGCACCGGCCTATGTCAATCTCTATTGCAGGTAAGCACTAGCGTATCAGCCCGCGGTCGGCGGTTTGCGCTCTGCCGCCTGATATGGAGTGCAATGTCTGCGACATTGCGGTGGCCTGCGGCTGGCTGTCAGCGGTCAGCCCTTTTCCCCTGAAACCCTGAAACCCGGGACACTTCCCATATTTTCAGCCACGCCTCTTCCTCGGCCGGCCTGGCCTGCCCGGTTTCAAGTTCCGGCCGAGCTTCGATTCCAGCCTCGCCAGGAACGCAGGCTGGCCCAGCGGTCGGCCGCTGGCTGTTGCCCGACGAATCCGGTCCGTGTCCTCCAGCGAGTCCCGCCGCAGGTAGGTTCGATATCCCTCCCGAAGCTCTGCTGTCAGCCAGCCCGGCTCGTTGATTATCGGGTCCGGCTCCTCCAGCACATGGTGGCGCGCACTCGACCACGCGTAGTCCCAAGGCTTGCCCACCACCCTAGCCCGTACCGGGTTGCGCTCGATGTAGCGCAGCACCGACCAGAGATACTCCTCACGTTCCACCGGACACGAAAAGAACCTGTTTTGCCACAATCTGCCACTTCTGTTCCGCTCGCGGTTGACGTACTGCGTGTACACCAGGTTCGTCCCGCCGAAGCAGCGGGCGAGCGAATCCTCCCGCTCGGGCACCGCAAGCACATGCACATGGTTGTCCATCAGACAGTAGGCCCAGACCTGAAGCCCGTACCGCTGACAGTATTTGAGCAACGTCCAGAGGTAGAACCTGCAGTCCTTGTCCTCAAAGAACGTCCGGCACCGACCGTTGCCGCGCTGAGTAACATGATGCGGCACTCCCACCACAACCACTCTGGCTATCCTGGGCATGTCACTACACTACCAATCACGGAGGAGATGTCAATAAATATGGGAAGTGTCCCGGGTTCCCGGGTTCTCCTCGGGGCAGGCTCCGCGACGTGGCAATCCGGCGCTGAGCCGCCCTGCTCTGCCGAAGGCAGGTGCCATCTGATGGCTCACGAAGCGAGAGGGTCTTCCTTTCCTCGCGGGCTCGGGGCATGCTTTGTGTTCAGTCTCCTATATCGGTTTTCGGGACCTTCCGTCCTTGCACAAGATGCTCCTCCAGGCTACCATATATAAGTGCAAACAAACCAAAGGAGGACCTGTGAAACACGTAATCGTTCTTGCGGCAGTCCTGCTCCTGTCCGGCGCCGCGGCCTTTGCTCAGTGGACCGACCCGATTCCGCTGCCGTCCGACAGCGCTACTGACAGCCGGCCGGTGTGCATCGGGGTTGCAGACAGCAACCTTGTTGCAGTCTGGTTCTCCCGTCTCCGCTCGCACGACTGCCAGATACGCGGCAGCATCTACGAAGACGGCGAATGGGGAGGGATGGTTGGTTTCTCCGACCCGTCGAACCTGATTGGCTCCGGGCCGGCAATCGGAATGGACCCGGGCCTGCAACGGGTGTGGATTCCCTGGTACTATGGTTCATACCCGGTTGACAATGACACCTGGGGTGTCTACGCCGCGTACGGCGACAGCAGCGGTCTGTTTCCCGGCACAAAGCTGTTTGCCGATACCGGCGTCTTCGATATGGCAATGGGCTACAACGGCGCATTCACAACCGGAATCCTGTACTCCAAAGCTGAAGGCGTTGGCATCGAGATGTACTCTTCGGTGTTCTACCGATACCGCAACCGCGACACATGGACAACACCCGAAGTGATTGTACGCGGCTCGGGCAGTCCGACCATCATTGACTACATCCAGCCGTGTCTTGCCGGTGACAGCGGCGACGTGTTCTACATGAGCTACACCCGTGTCATCCAGGCTCAACCACTTGCATACCGGGTGTTTGTGTATCAGTATCCGGACGACGTTGTCATCGGCGAGTTCAACGGACACTATCCCGCTCTTGTTCATGGCTGGCACGGCCACCTGGTTCTTGCCTGCGTCGACGACAGTCTGAATTGCCTTGTGGCGCGAACCTACGACGGGACGTGGTCAGACCCGGTGACTCTGGACACCACACCGCTCGACGCAAACTCGCCTTCCCTGTGCATCGACACCCTCGGGTACTTCTGGATAGCATACGCCTCGGGCGACCGGACAAGCAGTACGATATACGCCCGATACCGCGACCAGACCGGGTGGTCAGACCCGGAACTGATTGATGACCAGGGCGCGCCCGGTTCTCCTTACGTCGTCAAAACCTGGGCCAATCGAATCTGGGTGCTGTGGCAGAAGGACGGCAGGATATACTCGGCTTTCCGGACAACCCAACCGGGAATCACAAGCAGCCAGCAACTGCGGCCGGCCGACAACAGCTTCAGAGTTTTCCCGGCCGTTTCCAATTCCCGTTTCGTCATAAGCTGTGCCCCGGTTCTTCACAAAAACTGTGGTGTATCGGTCCATAATGCGGCCGGACAACTGGTGCGCTCGCTGGACCCGATTGGCCGGACCCGAATTATCTGGGACGGTACCGGTAACCAGGGCAGGCAGTTGCCGAGCGGGGTATACTACATCAGCCTGAACGCCGGCACCTGCCGCCAGGTCGAAAAGGCGATACTTACGCGGTAGCGGAGAGCTCAGAAAGGCAGAAGGTAGAAAGCAAAACCGCAGACCCCGCTGTCATTCTGCTCTGCCGAAGGCAGGTGCCGTCGGACGGCTCACGGAGCGAAGAATCTCAACCGCCAAGGCCGCCAAGAGCGCCAAGAGGAAGACTAGACACAAAGGCGCGAAGACGCGAAGGGCCTGATTTTGGAGTGCGGCAGCGTGCTGCCGCTTTGTCCTGCCGGAAGCACAGTTTCCAGCTATGTAAGCGGGAACGAAGCCTGTCCTGAGTGAAACGAAGGGACGCCAGGAGAAAGAGAGTAGTCACCCTCACCCTAAACCACTCCCATTAATGGAGAGGGAATGGAAAGGAACCACAAAGCTGGCTCTGCTCGGATTATGGCCGAGCAGGACTAGATCTGCTCTTCGTCAAAGAACAGATTGACGTACTGAACTCCAGGGGTTCGATTGAGGTCCCTGATCAGTTCCTGGCCCCGGTCTTTGTGCCTGAGCCTGACATAGTAAGACAGCTCAATCAAGTCCTTGTCCCCGAGGGACCGGACATTGATTATTGAGAGCTTCTTGCAGTGCCCGTCGAGGATGGCCTGGTACGGAGGAACCTTTTCGTCGCCCGGCCGAACATTGAACTGGAGCAGGTAGTCATCGCGCTTGGGAATGGAGAGCTTTGACTTCGAGAAGAGGTAAATGACCAGCCCGATGAACAGGGTTCCGACCAGAGCGATAGTGTAGAACCCGACCCCGGCCGCCATTCCGACCGCAAGCGCGAAGAAGACGTAAACGATGTCCTGGGTGTTCTTGACCGCATGCCGGAAGCGGACAATCGACATCGCCCCAACCAGCCCGAATGCGCGTGCCAGGTTGTTGCCGATTACCATAATAACCACCGCGGTGATCATCGACAGCAGCACGAGCGTATTGACAAAAGTAACGGAATACCCGGGTCCACGGTAGGCGCGGCGGTACAGCCACGATATCACGAACCCGCAAATGAACGCCACCGCTATTTTGGCAACGACCTGCGGCCCGGTGACCGGAAGCAGGTTGAGGTCCTGAACAATTCCCTTGAGTACATCCATGTCATATCTCCCTTCTGAGGTTGAGGGTTGTCATCTCAACTCCCGGTTACGGTCCCGATTCGCCGGTTTCAGCCCCAAGCAGCACCCCGCTGACCCAGGTGTCGAACCGGCGCCGCTCGAGTGGCCCGGGGGCCTCGGGGAACTCGACCGTGTGAGCGACGCCCCGCAGTAACTTCTTCTCCACCCGGTGGCAATCGATGCCCATTGCGTACTTGGAGACGGCCAACCTTGGCAGGTCGAATCTCATCACGACCGACCTGACCCAACCGGGCAGGCCCCGGTGGAACTTGACCTCGAACACGAAATGGCCGGGCATGACGTACTTCATGTCCCGGTCCGCGTAGAGCGAATCCAGTGTGGGGTAGAGTCGGCTGCGGACGTTCTTATCAAAAGTGATGCGCAGCGTGCGGTCGAACCGGCTGTAGAAAGCCTCGCGTTCGTAGGTAACCAGGACGACCGGCAGCATTCTCTTGTGGTAGTAGCCGCAGAGGAACCGCCGGGCGGCTTCGGCTTCCCGGGAGCCCTCTTTGAACGGAATCTTCCCGCCGCTCGGGCCGTAACCTGCGAACACCGACTCGATCTGGTCCCACCTGACCGGGGCCCGGCTCTTGTCGATGAAGTACTCGTCCTTGCGCTTGATTTCAAGGAACACGACGCTGTCCGCCTCCGGTAAGTTGTAGCCGCGAATCCGGAACTTCTTCTTGAACCTGAATCCCTCAACCTTCTCTTCATAGCAGCCGAACCGCCGTGTGTCGTAGTAGATGCTCCTGACGGTGTACTGCTTGTCCGGGCACATGTCCGAGAACGCGTCGAGGCGGACGTAGGGTCTGATTACAGCACGGATATCGTCGGCCAGCCCCTTCGTGACCAGGTACTTGTACTCCAGCCGGCGCGCGGTCTTGGCGAAGACCTCAACGCCCGGAGGGGGCGCAACGGCTGGTGTCAGGTGGAGCGACCGGCTCAATTCCTACTGCGCCAGGATTAGCTTCCCGACTTGCTCCTGATGCCCGACCGGTTCGGCGGTCGTCCAGACCCTGAGCCGGACGAAGTAGACGCCTTCAGACAAACCTCGGGCCTGGAACTGCGCCCGATGCGTTCCGGGTTCCTGTTCACCGGCCGCCAGGGTTGCGACGAGTCTTCCTGCAGCGTCGTGCACTTCCAGGCTCACCCGGGTCCTTGCGGACAAGTCGTAGCTGATGATAGTCGAGCCCCGGAACGGGTTGGGGAAACTGGAAAGCAGTTCTCCTGACTTCCCGACCACGGGACCCGGTTCCTGGATTCCGGTGCACGCGTACCTGATGGTTACATAGTCGGCGCCCGTACCCGAGCCCATGCTGCTGCCGGTCACGTAGATGTCGCCGCCAAGGCCAAGGGCAATTGCCCGCGCTTCGTCGTATCTGCTGGCCGGGCCGTCGTACCTGTGGGCCCACTGCTGGACACCTGAGGCATCGTACCTGACAGTGGCGCAGTCGGTGCCGGTGCCTGAGCCCGCACTGCCGCCGGTCACATAGACGTTGCCGTCTCTGTCGGTCGTACCTGCCCGGGCTTCGTCGTACCCGTCGGCCGGGCCGTTGTACCTTGATACCCACTGCTCAATTCCAGAGGCGTCGTATTTCACGGTCGCATAATCGCAGTCGGTGAGCGTGTCCTGGCTGTACCCGGTGACGAAGATGTTGCCGCTCGGGTCAACCGCAATCGCACTGGCCCAGTCGGTGCTGTTGTCCGGGCCGTCATACCTTCTCACCCACTGCGAATCGCCGGAAGGGTTGTACTTGACTGTTGCATAGTCCCAGCCGGTGCTGAGGCCGACACTGCCACCGGTCACGCAGATGTTGCCACTGGAGTCGATGACGATTGCTTTGGCTTCGTCATGGTCATCGGCCGGGCCGTTGTACCTTGCCACCCACTGTTCGACCCCGGAAGGGTTGTACTTGACGGTCACATAATCCCAGGTGCAGATGTACGGGTCTCCGCTGCTTCCGGTAACATAGACGTTGCCGCTGCTGTCAATCGCAATCGCGCTCGCATAATCCTCTTCAGCCGTGGAGTACGTCCGGACCCACTGCTCGACCCCCAAGGCGTTGTACTTCACGGTTGCGAAATCCCAGAAGGTGCCTGAGCCGGTGCTGTACCCGGTGACATAGACGTTGCCGCCCGGGTCAACCGCGACCGCAAGTGCGTGGTCGTTACCCCCGGCCGGGCCCGCATACCTTCTTACCCACAGCGTATCACCGGACGGGCCGTACTTCACAGTCAGGAAGTCAGAGTAGAAGTCGGGACCGGCGCTTCCGCCTGTTACGTATACGCAGCCTTCACTGACTGCGATTGCTTTCGCTTCGTCGGTGCCGCCGGCCGGACCGTCGTATCTTGCCGCCCACTGCTCGGCTCCTGTCGAGTCGTACTTCACGGTTGCATAGTCGTAACCGGTGCCCGAGCCCCAGCTCGTCCCGGTCACATAGACATTGCCCGACGCATCGACCCCAATCGCCTCCGGCTCGTCGGAATCACCGGCCGGCCCGTCATACCTGGCTGTCCATATCTGGGCCGGGCTTAACAGCGGCAGCAGCAGCGCCACCGCCAGGATAAACGTTCTGGTCATATCCTCTCCTTCCTATTGCGTCAGCACGAGCTTCTCTGTTTCCGTGTGGGCCGGAGTGCGGACCACAAGCCGGGCGAAATAGACGCCTGCAGGCAACGTTCGGGCATCAGTTGAACCCCGGGCATGCAACTCGGCCTTATGGATTCCAGGTCCTTTGACACCGTTGGCCAGGGTGGCAACAACACGGCCGGCCGCATCGTGGACCGTCAGCAGAACTTCGCTTGTCGTGGACAGGTAATAGCTGATGCGGGTGGACCGGCTGAACGGATTCGGGGAGATGCGCTCCAGACCGCACCTGTCCGGTACACAGGCCCCGTGGGCCTCAATGCCGAGGAAATCCAGGGCGTACTTCTGCACCCGCCCGGTCTGACCACCACAGTTGTATTGCCAGACAATCTGTCCAGCCGGGGTCACTTCTATCACGTGCCCGCTCGTTCCTTCGCAGGCGATTGTGTTCCCGTTCGGCAAACGAAACGCGCCGGACAGGTGGTTGGAGTAGAACGTGCCGGGGTCTGAATATATCCAGACCGGCTCCTCGGGTCCGTAAGCGGAATCCGGTGCGATGTAGTAGTGACCATTGGAATCAACCGGAGGAATGATTTCCTCAACACTGGAATAGTCGTTCCCGCTGCCCGGCCGGTCGCCGTTATTGAAAATGAAGATATTGCCTTCGCCCGGAAATTCGGGGTCAATCCAGTTCACGCCGTGGACCACGTAGAAGCGCCGGTCACCGGAATTGCCCCGGTCGTAGTTCTGCGGGTTGCCCCACCGGTACAGGATGTCGCCGCCCATCCCGCTATTCCCGCCCGAATGGCCGCGGGCCTCCTCGGTCGTCGTGCTGTGGTCGATGACGTAGAGCTCGTGCATGTGGTGGGAGCAGAAAACGATTTCGTCCCTCGCCTCGTTGTAGTCGATAGCGTTGGCGTGAATCCAGTCACCGGTCGGGGGCGGGTCGTCTTCGCCCAGGCGGCCAAGGTTGATGTCGAGCAGTTCCGGATGCTCGGCGATGACCCCATAGTTCGGTTTGCCCGGGTCAACGTCCTGAATCAGGTGGTCCCAGACGTGCCACTCCCAGACCACGCTGTCTCCAAGCGGGTCGTAGTCGATGATTTCCAGCGGCCACATCTCGCCCGAGATGTTGACGCGTCCCATCGCTTGGGCTTCCTCACGGGTCTTCCGCTCCCACGAGACGACCAGGACGTTCCCGTTGGGCATCGGCTGGATATCGTGGTGCTGCTGGTGGTTCTGGTTCGACCAGAGGAACTCCTTGATAACGGTTCCGTTCCAGTTGTACTGTTCGATCCGGCCGCCGTACGCGGCCCCGCGCATTGATGCACCCGATGCCTGCCCCGGGCGCCATATCGTGCTGTCCGGCATCAGGTAGGGCATGTAGGCGACCCGGGCCGTGCAGTACCAGGTGTTTATCGTCTGGCCCTCGTTGGTAATCAGCCTGGTGGTTGTGCTGTTCATCGTGTTGTAGAGCATGTGACCATCAAGCACCTGTGCCTGAGCCACCACCGCACAACTCAAGAAGATGAAAGCCAGACAGGTTACAATTCCGCTCTTCATGTTTTCCTCCCAGCTCTATTCCATCAGAACAAGCTTCTTCGTCTCTTCGTAATTACCGATATGTCCACCCGTTGTCGGCAAGACCACAAGCTTCGCAAAGTAAACCCCTGTTGAGAGGCCCTTTGAGTCCTCAAGGGAACCGGTTCTGGCAGAAAACTCTGCCTTGTAGCTGCCGGCTTCTTTCTCTCCGTTTACCAGAGTCGCCACGACTCTGCCCGCGGCATCGTAGACCCTCAGGGATACCCTGCTTCTGACCGGCAGGTGGAAACTGATGGTCGTATAGTCGTCAAAGGGATTGGGAGCAATCCGCTCAAGCAGGCAGGCCAGGGGCATTTCAGGCCGGACTTCTCTGACCCCGATTCCGCTGTCATTCTCGGCCCCGAACGTCGGGCTCATGAGAATGAACGGCCCGGTCCCGTTCGGATAGCGGCCGAAGCTGATGTCCGCGGTCTGCTGTCCGAAAACCACCATGTCGACTATGGTCCGGTCCGGTTCGGACAGGAGAATCATCTCGCCCGACCCGGAAAGCTTGAATCCGGCGTGCAGCCCGGGCTGGCCCAGGTCGTTGTCGGCCCAGACGATGAGGTAGTCGCCCGCGGGGATGGACACGCCCGGGAACGTCCATTTGGCAAGGTCGGTGGAGTCGTCGGACAGGTGGTATCCTTCAAGTGACACCGGCGTGCCCGAGTTGTTATAAAGCTCAATCCAGTCGTCGTACTGGCCGCTCGGGTCCGGGACGGTTGTGTCATTTATGGCCAGAAACTCATTAACCACCACGTTTCCTACGACCGGAAGCGTGTAGTACTCGAACTCCGCGCGCTCGGGTGAGAACTCCGCCGCTTCGTCATTCTCCGCATAGATGTAGTAGTGAACATCGCCGGCACCGACCCGGATTAAGACTCCGTAGACCCCATCGCCGGCCGCCCGGTCGCCGTGCTTGCCGTCGTCGAGCATCCGGACCTTCTCGAACATGGCGGCCGCGTTCTGCCGGTATCCGAGCAGGACCGAATCCCCATCGTCCACTTCCGCAGTGAACCGGACTTCGGAGTTCGGGGGAACGCTTGAAGGCGTGTGAGAAACGTTCGAGATTGCCGGGGCCGCTGCCTGGAACTCAGGACGGCCAAGAAGAAAAGCGACCCGGGTGTTCATCAATTGGGTTATTCCCACAATCGACTGGGGGCCGGAGCCGACCGAGCGGTTGATGTTATTCAGGAAATCATTGTAAGTGTAAAACTTGTGTGGGTCGGCCTGCACGTGCGCATCGATGATGGCCTGGACTTCCAAAGCCCGGTCCCGGTACCAGTCGCCGGTGAAGCATTCCTCAATCATGGTCTTCATATGGGCCACATACATCTTCCGGAATCTCGGGTCCGGGAGAATCCTGCTGCAGATCGGGTAGTCGGGATTGGTTGAATGTAGGAACGGGTCCAGTTGCTGCATCTGGGTCACGCTCAACAGTCCGCTTCCCGCCAGGTTCCGGAACACGCCGAAGTTCTCGTTCAGGTCCCAGACAATCGGATTGAACCGGCCTGAGACGTCCTTGTACAGATAGTAGTTCTGGGGCATGTTGATTGGCGCATCCAGGTTGACCATCAGGATGTCGAATGCCAGCATCCACAGGTGGCGGTCCACATTCAGAACCTGTTCCACAGCCGGGGTGTTGTTGTTGAGCGTATCCAGGAACTCAATCAGTTCGCTCCAGCCTGAGTTCGATTCGAGCTTGTAGTAACCGAAGTAGGAGCTTGAGTCCGGGCCCAGGTACTTCCAGCCGGCCATCTGCACATGACCCGACATCTCACCTTTGAACCGGGCGTTCTCGTCGCAGCAGAAGTGAGTCCTCATGTACAGCTTGTCCACGTCCTGAACACTGGTGTACAGGCCGATGAGGATGCCATTGACGTAGATATTCGCATAATTGGCTCTGGACCCGGGCATGTACTTGCGGGCGATTTCGTAGCTCACGGTCTCGCGGATGAAGCTCGGGTCCTTGAACACATTAGCCAGCCTCAGGGTGCCGTACCCGTCCAGAAGCTGGTCTTCGATGATATGGTCGAGCTTGACGTTGAATGGATTCTTGACCCGGCTGGGATTGTACGAGCTGTTGCCTTTGTACCGCACCCCGACGCTGTCGAACCGGACACCGTTGATTGTCACGGTACCGACAAGCCGCTCTTTGTTGCCCTCGGCATACAGGCTGTCGAGGATTTCGTCCCAGTTCGGCTCGGCAAAAGCAATCTCAATCAAGTTGACCGTCTCGATGTTGTAGAAGCCATGGCCCGGCGCGGTGCTGAACAGCACAACCAGAACCACGGCACTCAACATAAGACGAATCTTCATCCCATATCCTGTCTTCTGTATCTCGTGTTCATCTGTGGTTCTCACTCTGCCTTCGTGTTCTTTGTGCCTTATATGTTATACTGGGTTCATGAGGCTCATGAAGTACAATTGTGGGACGCTGTAATGAAAACGGAAAGTTGTGACCCCGCCGGGAAGAAGACCATTGTGCCTTTATGGTTCGACCATCACAC
>JAUWNN010000299.1 GCA_030612625.1 Caldifarciminota bacterium | reverse complement strand
ACCCCGATCACCTTCGGCCCGCCCCGCCAGGTCAAGGGGGGCGTGAACATTGAGGTCGGCGGAGGCATGCTGCGAACGATAAGAAAAGGGTTCAAGGGGCCCAGGGTTCCAGGGTTCCAGGGTTTCTGCACTCGACTCCTTGAACCCTTGGCTCCTCGAATCCTGCTGTGTTTGTTGCTGGGTTTCGTTGGTATCGCCGGAGCCCGGACCGCGGGCAAGCCGTGGAAACCTTCGCGTATCTACGACTTCCAGTGGTGTCAGAAAAACCAGTGGCGCCTGCCGATAACCAATTATGCCACTTTTGGCTATGGTATCGGCCGGCCGGGTGGAGAATGGCCGGCCGGCTCGGGCGACATGTACATCTACGGGGCCGGTATCTGGATTGGCTGTCTCAGGAAAGGGGCCGCGGGCCGCGACACTCTGGTGAGTTGCGGGTACAATCCCAACTCGGGCAAGTCGGAAATGACACCGGGCTGCTATGATAACGCTCCGGGCGGTTACAGCAGCCGTGAGTTCGAACGGGTGTACTTCTATCCTGAGGATTGGCCTCCGGACCCGGCAGACTTTCCGGCTTCGATGCAGGATTCGATTCTGACACCGCTGCGTATTCCCTCGGGCGAGGACACAATCAAAGGGTACTTCCACTACGTCTCCCGAAGCGCGGTCTCAACCGGCGATGGCTGGACTGTATTCAATGACCGGGACCCGGAGAACCACGATGCCGGTCGCACCCCGAGACCGATAGGAATCGAGGTATACCAGAACGTCTACTCCTGGACCCTGCCCTGGAACAAGGACATCGTGTTCTTCAAGCTAGATGTCAGAAACCGGACCGACGATACGCTGCGCGGCGTTTATCTGGGCATGGTGTGCGATGCCGATGTCGGCAACGCAACTGACGACATGTGCGGGCTCGCTCTGAGCAAGTACATCTTCAACCCGTCCGGCACAGACTCGGTCTTTGTCGACAATATGGGCTATGTCTGGAGTGACGACCAGGTGCCGAGCGGGCTGGTCGGTTTCGACTTCCTGCAGAGCCCTTATGTCAAGAATCCGGACGGTTCGATTGACGGGTTCAACGGCCTGGACGATTCATGCCCCCCGTGGAATCCGCGCCTGATGCCTAACGGTCTGATTGACGAACCGGCCGAAGGACGGCAGTTCGGGATGAGCTCCTACAAAATCTTCACCCTGACCGATGCCGACCCCCAGGACGACTTCGAGCAATACCTGGCGATGGCCGGCTATGACTACTGGGACCCCCAGCATCCGTACAACCCCTATGACTCGACCGATGCGGCACCGGCCGACAAGCGCTTTCTCCAGTCTACCGGCCCGTTCAGTCTGGCTCCGGACGAGTTGGCGACCGTGACTATCGGTCTGATTGCGGCCGAGCGGGCCGAAGGCGGGGTGCAGACAATGGTCTACAACCTGGCGCTCGGTTCGCGCGCGGCCCAGGCGGCTTATGACAACAACTGGATTATGCCCGAGCCGCCGCCCAGCCCGAATGTCACAACGATGCCGGGTGATGGCCGGGTAACCCTGGTCTGGGACGACTTTCCCGAGGACGCCCGGGACCGGTTCTATCCGGTGGCGCCGGCCCTGATGAATCCTTACTATATTGAGCAGGATTTCCAGGGGTACAAAGTCTACCGGAGCAGGACCGGGCAGCCGGATGACTGGCAACTCCTGACTCAGTTCGACCGGATTGACGGCATCCTGTATGAGGATACGGCCGTGGTTGAGTCGCTGAGGACCAAGGCCACTGATGCCGGTCTTGCATACAGCTTCGTGGACTCAAGCAATCTGAGGCTCGGGTTTCCGTACTACTATGCGGTGACGTCCTTCGACATCAACTACCTTGGTGTCAACCCGGACAGCCTGGATACCCTGTCGCTGGAATCGGGAATCACCGCTCGGCGCGCGGTGCCGCGTACCCAGCCGGGCAACTATCTGCCGCCCGAGCACTCATGGGACCAGGTTGTCGGCAACAGCCGGCTGCGCCTGGGAATCGAGCCGTTCGCAGTGTCTCCACATGCGGTCGAGGACGAAGTGTATCGGATTCAGTTCCAGGCTGCGGTCTATGACCCGGACGGCCGCCAGCCGGTCTACGGCTTTGCGATGACCGACCAGGCCGGAGACACAGTAGTCAGCCTGACCGAGTTCGCGGTGAAAATCGACGGCGTCACCGATACGTTCCGGCTGGTCCCGACCGTGTTTGATTCTGTGGTGACCAGGGTGGAGAAGACGGGGAGCGTGACCGGTGACACCACTTTTGACACCACCAGGGCCTGGCTCCCGGTCGTCCAGATGACGATGAAGCTGCAGATGGACAAGATACCTTATCAGTTTTTCAGGCGAATAGATGTTATCAAGGGCAGCTACACCGAGGATTCTCTGGTCCCGCGAGATGACGGTTCCAACAACAAAGCGCTCTGGGCTTACCGGGGTTCCAATTATCGCCTTGTCTGGCGCAGGAACGGTGGAGACTTGACGTGCGATGTCTATGACGTCGATAATGACACTGAGGTGCCGTATCGCTACCTGAAGCGGATAACTCAGGCGGATTCGGCTGACGGCTGGTGCTTCCAGACCCTGTTCGATGCGGACAGCGTACTGGAAGATAGTGTGACTCGGTACCTGTACGTGTGCGGATGCCGGTTCCAATTCATGCCCAGCGGCCCGTTCAGGCTGGTTCCGGACACGGTGACCAAGGATACCTGGATTCAACCCGGCGACACCTGGATTCTCTACACTGACCCGACGCTTTCTCCTGCTC
>JAUWNN010000012.1 GCA_030612625.1 Caldifarciminota bacterium | reverse complement strand
CCGCCAAGAACGCCAAGGGAAAAGTGAACCACAGATAGACACAGATGAGGAGGAGTCATAGGTCAAAGGCCAAAGTGCAAAAGGCAAAACCGCAGACCCCGCTGTAATTCTGAGCGAAGCGAAGAATCTCAACGACAAAGGCACGAAGGACACAAAGAAAGGCAGAAGCCAAAAGCCAAAAGTCAAAGTGCAAAAGGCAAAATACCAGAACGACAGCTGTAGTGGTTCTTCTTTGGTCATTAGGGATTTGGATTTGATTAGGGCTTTGGATTTGGTCATTTGGATTTCTCTAATTCTTGGTGTCTTTGTGGTGAGATTCCTATATCGGTTTTCGGGTATGCCCCTACAACTTGACAATGGTGAATTTATTACCTAGAATCCGCACCACTGTGCGGATACTTTCGGTCAACATCGACCATATCGCCACCCTGCGTCAGGCTCGCAAGGAGAGCTTTCCTGACCCGGTTCAGGCCGCGACTCTTGTGGAACTGGGTGGTGCGGACGGGATTACGGTACATCTGCGCGGAGACCGGCGGCATATCAACGAGCGGGACGTCGAACTCCTGCGCAAGACGGTGAAGACCGAGCTGACTGTGGAGATGGCTGCGACCGAAGAGATGACCAGAAAGGCTACTCGTATCCGGCCTGACCAAGTCACTCTGGTGCCGGAGCTTAGAACCGAGGTAACCACTTCGGGCGGGTTGAATGTGGTGAAGCGTTTCTCCAAGCTGCAGCCTTTTGCCCGGCGGCTCAAGCGTGCCGGCATCAGGCTGAGCGCGTTTGTCGAGCCGGACCGGGCCCAGATTGAGGCGGCAGCAAGGCTTGGAGCCGGAGTTGTTGAACTCAATACCGACCGTTACTCCAGAGATAAGGCCAAGCGGGCCAGGATTCTGGCCCAGATGCTGGACGCGGCCCAGTTCGCCCGTGAACTCGGCATGGCGGTTCATGCGGGTCATGGGCTGGATTATCTGAATATCGTGCCGATTCTGGAAATGGAAATCGCCGAGGGGTTCAGTATCGGCTTTGCAATTGTGGCCCGAGCAGTGATGACCGGACTTACCGAGGCGGTTGCTGAGATGAAGAGCCTCGTGGAGGCCTATTCTTGAGGGGCGCCAAGCTGAAGTTTGCTGTCCTGGTTGTGGCAATCGGGCTGGCCATCTGGTCCCTGTATCCGACTTTCCAGTTGTACTTCATCGTGCCCGGGCAGGAGCAGGCGCTCGATGACAAGCTGTCCCAGGCTACCACCAGGGACGACAGCCTCAAAGTTCAGCTTGAAATTGCCCGGCATCAGAAGCAGCTTGCCGGTTTGCACAAGCGGGCATTGCATCTGGGACTTGACCTTGTAGGTGGAATGCACCTGGTCCTTGAGGTTGACAAGTCGAAGCTGCCCAAGGAAGAAGCAAAGGACGCCGGCGACCGGGCGCTTGAGGTTATTCGCAACCGGGTGGACCAGTTCGGGTTTTTCGAGCCGATAATCCAGAAGGTTGGGCAGGACCGGATTCTGATGCAGCTTGCCGGTGTTGACCGGGAGCGGGCAAAGAGTCTGATTGGCCAGACCGCCCAGCTTGAATTCCAACTGGTTGCGGACGAGCGGACCACTTATGATGCCCTGAGGACGATTGATGAGAAGCTGAGGACTTCTTTTTCGCCCGATTCGGCTGCGGCTTTGGATACCCTGCAGGCTTCAGCCGAGTTCGACACTACGGCTGAGGATACCGGGTGGACCGAGCAGTTCGAGACCGAAGAGGTGGGAAGTTTCTTCAGTTATATTCAGACAATCGGCGGCGACTTCGGGATTGACAATTCAGACTATCTTGAGTTCAGAAGCCTGCTTGGGAGCAGCATGCAGTACTGGCCCGAGGATTATGAACTGCTGTTCGGCTCGCCCGAGCCATATGAAGGCAGGGATGTCCGCAGGCTGTATCTGTTGAAGTCCGAACCTGAGCTGCGCGGCTCGGCGATAAAGGACGCCCGGCCTTCGCCGTACCAGGGGTCGGACCCGTCGCTGTCCAATACCTGGATTGTCAGCCTCAAGCTGAACCGGACGGCGGCGGCGACTTTTGCTCGAGTTACCGGCCGGAATATCGGCCGGAGGCTGGCTATTGTTCTGGACGATGTGGTGAAGTCGGCTCCGGTCATCCAGTCCCGGATTCCGGACGGCAATGCGATGATTACAACCAACGAGGTGAATCCGGACGAGTCACGGGACCTGGCGATTGTGCTCCGCACCGGCGCTTTGCCCGCACCGGTCGAGATTGTCGAGGAGCGGTCGGTCGGGCCTTCGCTCGGAAACGACTCAATCCGCCGGGGCATTCTGGCCGGATTGATCGGCGCGCTGGCGGTGCTGGCGTTCATGATTCTCTACTACGCGGTCGGCGGAGTGCTGGCCGACTTTGCGCTGGTGTTCAACGTATTTTTCCTCCTGGCGATACTGGCCGGGCTGCGGGCGACTCTGACCCTGCCGGGTCTGGCCGGAATCGCGCTCACTATCGGCATGGCGGTCGATGCCAATGTGCTGGTTTTCGAGCGGATAAGGGAAGAAGTGCGTGCCGGCAAGACGCCGATGGCCGCGGTCGATACCGGGTATGACCGGGCACTGGTGACGATTATCGATGCCAATGTCACAACGGTTATTACCGCTATCGCGCTTTACTTCATCGGCAGCGGCGCGGTGCGCGGATTCGCCATCACCCTGATTACCGGTCTGGTGATAAATGTGATTACCGCGGTGTTCCTGACAAGGTTCATATTCGACTGGTTCCTGAGCCGGTTCGAGGTCAAGAAGCTGAGGATTTGAGATGAGATTCATAAAGCAGACCAATATCGGTTTTGTGAGCCGGCGCCGGACTTTCTTTCTGGTTTCAGGTGTGCTGCTTGTGCTGGCTGTTCTGAGTGTGGTTCTGCGCGGCGGTTTCAACTACGGGGTTGACTTTACCGGCGGCACTCTGCTCCAGATACGGTTCAAGGAGCCGGTTTCCACTGATGCGATGCGTTCGGCCCTGACCGCAATCGGCGAAGGGACCGCCTCGATTCAGAAGGACGAGGTCGGCGACTTCCTTATTCGGGTCCGGGCAAAGGAGTTGACCGGGGGCGCGGAGAGCTTCACCATACGGGTGAGAAAGCAGTTCGGAGAGTCGTTTGCCGGCAACGAGTTTGAAGTCCTGCGCGAGGAGACGGTCGGCCCGCGCATTTCCAAGGAGCTTCAGGGCAGGGTTCTGCTGGCCGTGCTTATCGGCATCGTCGGCATTCTCATCTATGTCAGCTTCAGGTTCGACGTCCGGTTCGGCCTGGGCGCGGTGATGGCGCTGATTCACGACACCATCATTACCCTCGGACTGGTGGCTGTCTGCAACAAGGAGATTACCATTACGGTCATCGCCGCGGTTCTCACCGTGATAGGATATTCGGTGAACGACTCGATAGTGGTTTCGGACCGGATAAGAGAGGATGTCCGGAAGATGCGCAAGGAGCCGTTTGCTACAGTCGTGAATACCGCGGTGAACCGGGTGCTGAACCGGACTGTGGTCACCTCGATGACCACTCTGTTTGTGACGCTGGCGATACTGATACTGGGTGCGGCGACCATCAAGGACTTCGCGTTTGTGATGACAATCGGCATCGTGGTCGGGACCTATTCGTCGATATTCGTGGTGGCCAATTCGGTGGTGGAATGGGAAACGAGACTCCCCACCAAACGGCGCCGCCGATAAAAGGATTCCGCCTTTTCCTTGAGGCGCTGGTCGGCAGCGGCCTTTTCACCGGCTTTTTCCCCCTTGCACCGGCAACAGTAACAAGCTTCTTCACGCTGGCTCCGGTCTATTTCCTGATGCCGATGCCGCTGTGGCACGCGCTGGCCATCGTAGTCCTGTTCTTTATCGGGGTGCCGATTGCCACCGACCTGGAGAAGGTTTGGGGCAAAGACCCGGGGAGGGTGACGATTGATGAGGTTGTCGGGACCCTGATTACCTTTTTCTGGATGCTGCCGGTTGTCTCAGTGTGGGGGATGTTGCTCGGGTTCTTCATCTGGCGGTTCTTCGACATCGTGAAGCTGCCTTTTATTGACAAGTCACAGAACCTGGCCCGAGGCTGGGGTATCATGATTGATGATGTCCTGGCCGGAGTCTGCGCCAACGTGGTGCTCAGACTGATACTGTGGGCTGCGTTGAAACTGGTTCCTGCGGTCGGGTTGGTTCTGGTGCGATGAAGAAGCCGGTTCTTCCTTCTGTTGAACTGGTTGTTATCGGCGACGAGTTGCTTGCGGGTCGGGTTGTTGATACCAATTCCAACTTTGTCTGTGGACAGCTTGCCGGACTCGGGCTCGAGCCGAAACGGATAAGCACGGTGGGTGATGATGAGTGCAAAATCCGGCAGGCGGTTGAGCAGGCGGTTGCCCGAGCAGGGCTGGTCTTTGTTCTCGGTGGAATGGGCCCGACCCCTGATGACAGGACGCTTGAGGCTGTTACCGGACTTGCGGGCCGGCGCCTGGTTCTGAACAAGAAGGTACTTCGCCGCATCGAGAAGCTCTTCAAGAGCCAGGGAAGACGGGTTCCGGCTCTGGCCCGGCGTCAGGCCCTGGTTCCTCAAGGTGCAAAGGTTCTGGACAATCCGGTCGGGATGGTGCCGGGCATGGTTCTTGAGCATCAAGGAGCGGCTGTTGTGCTGTTGCCAGGAGTTCCGATTGAACTCAAGACCGTCTTTACCCAGGGCATAAGACCGTTTCTTGAGGAAAGGTTTCGGTTTGCCAAGCCCAATCTTATCCGGGTCAGGACATTCGGAATCCCGGAAGCGGTGATAGCGAGCAAGACCAGGCCGTTGTTGAAAGCCCACCCCGATATTCAACTTGCCTTTTATCCGGCCATCACCGGAGTTGACCTTGTGGTCAGGGCAAGTGGTCGGCGCAAGCCGGCGAGTTTTCAGAAAGAGCTTCTTGAGTTGCTCGGCGATGCGGTGTATGAAGTCGGAGACCGTGAAATCGAGGAGGTTGTCGGCCAACTGCTGCGTAAGAAGCAGTTGACCCTGGCCCTGGCTGAATCGTGCACGGGCGGACTTGTTGGAGACAGAATTACCAATGTCCCGGGAAGCTCGGACTACTATGTCGGCGGGGTCATGGCTTACTCAAACGATATGAAGATGCATCTGCTCGGTGTGAAGAAAAAGACGCTTGAACGGTATGGTGCGGTGAGCAGCCGGACGGTGCGCGAGATGGTAACAGGGGTCTGCATCCAGTTCGATGCTGATGTTGGAATCGCGGTTTCCGGGATTGCCGGTCCTGGTGGAGCGACGCCGGGAAAACCGGTCGGACTGGTGTACGTCGGAGTTGCGCTGCGGGACAAAGTGATAGCGGAGCGGCATGTGTTCACCGGGAACCGGCGGATGGTGAAAGAGCGGGCGGCAATGGCTGCGCTTGACCTGTGCCGTCGCATCCTGCAGGGGAAGGAAGGGGCTGAATGAGGTGTTTCGTAGCGGTGGACATATCAGACAGGGTGCGGGACCAGATTGGTGAATACCAGAAACGGCTGGGGCCGATGGTGGCCGGAATTCGCTGGGTGAGGCCGGACCGGATGCACCTGACCCTGGCGTTCCTTGGTGAGGTGTCGGACGAGTTCATCACTTCGGCGAAAGAGAAGCTGGCCGAGGCGGTCAAAGGACTCAAGCCGTTCATGGCCCGGTTCGAGGGCATCGGCGCATTCTCCAGCCCGCGGCGGGCGAGAGTTATCTGGGCAGGAATGAGTGATGGCAGAGACGAGTTATGCGCACTGCAGAACAAGGTGGTATCAGGACTGCAGAAGGTGGGTTTCGAACCTGAAAGACGGCGGTTCAGTCCGCACCTGACCCTGGGCCGGCTGCGCATCCCGGCCGATGTTGCCCGTGTCTGCGAGCAGCAGTTCCAGAGCGACGAGTTTGAGATTGACCGGGTGATTCTTTACCAGAGCGTGCTCAAGCCCGAAGGGCCGGAATACACAAGGCTGGCCGAATTCCCGCTGGAACACAAGTACCCAAGAACCGAAATAGAGCCACGAAGCCACGAAGAACACGAAACGGAGAAACAGTAACCGTGCGGCCTGGAAGAGATAGGGTGACACCCTTGCGCTGCGCAGGGTGACACCCTTGCCAGTTCTGGGTGGGTCGGTTCATCTTTCGTGGATTTCGTGCTTTCGTGGCCAATCCTATATCGGTTTTCGGGAAGTAAGGCCGACCCCGTTGCCTCACGTAAGGACCCACACGAAACCCATGTCGATTGCCTCATCTTTTTCTACATGAAATCGCTGGCTTGTCCAGTCGTGAATTCAATCATCGGCGCCGCTCTATTTGTTTCTGTAGTCTCTTCTGCACACGTGATATCGCCCTTTTCAGTTCCGCAGGATTGTACTGCCCATACCATTCCCTGAGTCTCTTCTTGTCGTCTTTCGATACATGAGGAGATTCAAGTACCCTCTGGTAAGGCGTCCTTGCTTTGTCGTACTTCTTCTTGACCCTGCTTCCGATCCTCACCTTCTCTTTCAGCTTCATCACCGGCTGGAAGAAGTCGGTGTAAGGCCGCAGACCTTTGTATAGCTCGTTGAGTAATCTGAGTTCCCGTTCCGTCTGGTAGCGGTGATAGCCTACAGCACGCCTCACAACCGAGTAGTTCTTCTGCTCCACAAAACAACTGTCATTCTTCCGGTAGGGCCGGGACCTGGTAAAGGTTATCCCTTCCTGCTGACAGTACCTCAGTAGCTCGTCGTTGATGAACTCGCCGCCGTTGTCCGAATCGATGCCCAGCAGCGGAAACGGCAGACGCTTTCTGATGTCCTTCAGTGCGGCATATACCCATACCTGCGCTTTGTTCTTCACCGCCTGCGTTTCTGTCCAGCCGGTGCATACATCAGTGACATCAAGAGTCTGAGCATACTCGCCTCGGGTACTGCCGCCGTCATGGCCCACCAGGTCTATCTCTACGAAACCCGGCTTCTGTTTGTCCCAGTCTGAAAATGTCCTTATCGGTATCTGGCTCAACAGCAGCGTGCCCGGTTTGGTCCGGGCGCGATCCTTCAGCCGGTACTTGGCTTTCTCCTCGGCCAGCAAACGGTCCACTGTCGCTGCACTGACTTTCAGCAGCTTCTCTCTGGTCGCCTCATCGACCGTCAGTTCCCCGTATCGAATGAGAACAGACACTATCTCGGGCAGATACGGAGCGAGGCGCTTGCCGCAGATGCAGTCACAGATCAGCCACACCTGCTTAAGTGCCGCAAGTACCTTCTTCCCGTAGATTCGGTTCTTCTTCTTCTTGACGCTGTGATTCCTCTCGCCCTGAAAGACGACAGGCCTGGAGCCGTTGGGGTTCACGAGGACCCTTCTGCCCCAGTTCCGCAGCACCCAGGAAGCGTACCACCTACTATACCCTGTCAACAGCACAAACTCATCCAGGATTTCTCCTTTCTCTTTCTTCCTTACTCGCTGATACCGTCTTGCCGTTTCCTTACTCACTGCCCGCCTCTCTTTCATCGTCAAAGCCATATGACCGCCTTTCTTCAAGTCCATTCTCTGTCGGACAGACGGTCAAAGACTGCCATAAAAACACGCTCATTTCGTGTGGTTTTTCACATGAGGCAATGAATCGATTTCATGTGGTTTTTACGTGAGGCAATGCGCCGACTTGACATTGCGGCCCCCAAGCTCATCATATCCAAGGATGCCCGCCAGAGGCGGACAGACTTTGAGACAAAATGAAGAAGTTTCATTCCTGTTGGCCCGGCGCAAAGCGCCGTCCGCTGCAATGAATAACGGCATGTTGGCGCGTGTATGACAGGTAGGTGAACATGATAAGACCAGGTCCTGCATTCTGGATAATAGTCGGTCTGATTTTTGTCGCGCTGGAGATGGTGGTTCCGGGATTTGTCATCATCTGGTTCGGGGTGGCAGCGGTGCTGACCGGGATTCTGGCTATCTTTGTGCACAACTCGTTTGTGCAACTGGCCATCTTTGCCGGGCTGTCCGGGGTGATGGTATTGTGCTCTCAGCTTATTTCCCGGCGGCTGACAAAGCCTGAGCCTGAGCCGGTCGGTGCAAACCGGCTGTTTGGGGTTGAAGGGGTAGTTCTGCAGGCTATAAGCCCGCCAGGTTACGGCCGGGTCAAAGTCATCGGCGAGGAATGGCGGGCCACCTCGAAAGAGGCGATTCCTAATGGCCGGACTGTGAAGGTTATTGAAGTTGAAGGAACCCACCTTGTGGTGGAGCCTTCAGAAGAAAGGAGTAAGTAATGCCAGTTACACTGATTGTCGTCGTTATCGCTTTTGTGTTCCTGCTTGCCCTTCTGGGCATCAAGATTATCAGGCCTTATCAGCTTGCGTGCGTGGAGCGGCTGGGCAAGTATCAGCGCACGGCCAAGCCCGGGCTGAACTTCATCTTTCCGTTTTTGGAACGGCTTATCAAGGTGGACATGCGCGAGCAGGTGGTTGACGTCCCGCCCCAGGAAGTAATCACCAAGGACAATGCCACCGTGACCGTTGATGCGGTCATCTACTACGAGGTAACCGACCCGGTCAAGGTGCTGTATAATGTTGCCCAGTTCCGGCTGGCGAGTGTCAAGCTGGCCCAGACCAACCTGCGTAATCTGATTGGCGAGCTGTCTTTGGACGAGTCGCTGACTTCGCGCGACAGGGTTAACACCAAGCTGCGGGACGTGCTCGACGAAGCGACCGACAAGTGGGGTGCGAAAGTGACCCGGGTTGAGTTGCAGCGGATTGAGCCGCCCGGTGATGTTACCGAAGCGATGCACCGGCAGATGAAAGCTGAGCGGATCCGCCGGGCTCTGGTGCTTGAGGCCGACGGTGAAAAACAGGCCGCGATTCTCAGAGCCGACGGTGAAAAACAGGCCAGGGTCCTGAATGCTGAGGGTCAGGCCGAAGCTATCAGGAAAGTGGCGGACGCTGACAAATTCAAGCTCCTGACTGTGGCTGAAGGTGAAGGCCAGGCGATTGAGCGGGTCTACGGTGCGATTCACAAAGGCGACCCGACCAAAGACCTGATTACCATCAAGTACCTTGAAGCCCTGGCAAAGATGGCTGAAGGCAAGGCGACAAAGATGTTCATTCCGTACGAAGCTTCCGGTGTTCTGAGCTCGCTCGGAATGATTGGGGATTTGCTGAAGGAGAAGAAGGCCGAACCGGAAAGGCCACGGGACAGGCCGGCGCAAGAATAGCACAGCCAAGCGCATCAGGGTGACACCCTGCGCAGCGCAAGGGTGTCACCCTATAGGACCTGCGCGGCCTGCGCAGCGGTCTGATTCGGGATTGACAGGCTCTGAAAACGGCCGCACAATAGGATAGTCGAAAGTTGAGAGCCGATGTCTATTCGGCTCGCGGCGGAGTGCCTCTGAGTTTCTGTCGATAATCGGGTTACCGGCTTGTGCGTTCGTGGCACTCCGGCCTGAGGCAGTTATGGGTTCTGACTAACCAGGGGGCGTTATGAAGCGTCAGAGTCTCAGTGCGGGGTTTCTCGCACTTGGGTGCATCCTGATTTCAGCAGTTGCTGCGCAGCAACTCGATACCATCATCTATCTGCCGGATACGCTGGGCTCTATCGGCAATCCCACCCAGATTCTGTCCAACCCGTTGACCGGGCGGGTATATGTCATCAACAGCGATGATGTTGTGGTGTTCGACCCGGCAGTTCTGGAAAAGGCTCGTGTTTTCAGGGGAGAGTATTACCTCGCGGTTTTCTGCCCGGGTGTGGACAAGATATACCTGGTATGCGTGGGTGACGAGAACGCCGGCCTGACTGTGGTTGATGCCCGGGCCGACACGTTCCTGCGACACGTCGAACTCCCAAGCGAATACCCGCTTTCTCTGGCCTACAGCCGGTTGTCGAACAAGCTCTACGTTGCATTGGAGGAATACCCGCTGGTGGTGTTTGACCCTTCAGGAGATACGGTTCTGCGGGTGCTGGAGACGGTCGAAGAACCCGGTGTTATTGTCTGGGATTCCATTCACGACCGGGTCTTTGCTGGAACAGACGACAGCTTGGTGGCGGTTAGTTGTGCGAGCGATAGCGTTGTGGCGCGGATGCCGCTTTCAGGTGAAGCAACAGCGTTTGCATTGAATCCGGTTGGACACAAACTCTATTGCAGTGATGGAAGTGACTCGATCTATGTAATCGATACTGACTTACTGCATATGGCCGGTAGTGTCGGAGTGACGGCGGTGCGGGGGTTGATGTATAATCCAGTGAACAACCGGCTTTACTGCCGTAGTTATTATCACATTCATGTTGTTGACTGCGACAGTGATACTGTTCGGGCCCGGTTTCAACTGGGAGTACCCAGTGACCTTGCATTCAGCCCTTTTACCGGCAGGGTGTATATCGCCTGCGAGGATGCCCGGGGCGTTGCCGTTATTGACAATGGCGACAGTATTGTCGGTTGGCTTCCGGACGGTAATCCTCATGATTTCAGGGTGCTGGAGGTATTTCCTGCCCGGGCGGAACTGTATTGTGCGATGTTTGAGGATTTGATAGCCATTATTGATGCCCGGGCCGATACGCTGAAGAGTTACATGGTCTATGAGAACTACCAGATTCGCGGTATGGTTTTTAACTCCGGAGGCAGCAAGCTATACCTGCTGTGCCCGTATCAGGATGTGGTTCTGGTTCTTGGCCCGGATGACAGCATTGTCAGCCGCATCAAGTTCGGGCTACGTGATAAGGATGCTTTTCCGATAATCAATCCTGCGCTGAACCGGCTCTACATCGCCGATGAGTATTACCTCTGGGTAATTGACTGCAACACGGACCAGTTGCTCGACTCGCTGGCCTGGACTAGGACCGGACTGAAAGAAGCGATTATGGTGCTGCACCCGGGGCTGAATAAGCTGTATGTGTTCCCTGAGGATGCTGCGAGCTCGGGTCGTTCAATCCGGGTTTATGACTGCCTGCGCAACGAGCTTGTCAAGACGATAGATGTTGGCGAAGAGACGCCCTGTGCGGTCTATCATCCCAGGTCCAACCGGATTTATTTCGGCCGCAAGGGCCCGCCAGTTGTCCAGGTGCTCGACCCGATGCGCGACTCGATTGTCAGCACTATCGAAGCGGGGTCATCCTGCAAGGATGGCCGGATGGTGGCTGATACTGACCTGGGTCTTGTGTATTTTTCCAATGATAGGTCAAACATGCTCTACACCATAGATGTCCGGGCCGATACCGTGCTTCAGGCGCTCGAACTGCCCCGGGATATGGATACGCTCATCTGGAACCAACGTTTGTCCAAGCTCTACTTGTCCAGGTTTTCATCCCTGTATGGCAAGACCTGTGTGTTTGATTGCCGAGCCGACAGCATCATTGGGTCGTTCCCGGACACGACCGTTTACGCTGGATTGATGAATATTCGCAATGACAAGCTCTATCTTGGGACTACCAGCGGCATCACCGTTGTAGACTGCCGCTACGACTCGGTGATTGCCTGCATGCCGGAGATGCCCAGGCCCAGATTCATGGCTTGGAACCCGATTGAGAACCGGATGTTTATGGCCCAGCGGTCAAGCTGGCTCGTTGTGTACCGGGACGACCCGATTGGAATTGAGGAAAAACCCGAGTCGGTTCTGAAGTTCGGGCTTGCGCTGGTCAGCAATCCGGGCCGTATGCGGGCGCGGTTTCAGTGCCGGATACCACCGGGCCAGACTGCTGCACTTGCAGTCTATGACGCGGCTGGCCGGCGCATTGGCCGGCAAATGGTTGAAGGCAAAGATTCGCCCTTTACAATTACCTGGGATGGAAAGGACACCAAGGGCCGGCAGGTTCCTGCCGGGGTCTACTTCGCCCGGCTTGAATCCGAAGCCCGAACCGCGACCGTCAAGGTGGTACTCGAGTAGCCGGATGGTGAGAGAGAGCAGGAACGAGGAGGAAATGTGAGCGGAAGGAAGTCTGTTCTACTGGTAGTACTGGGATTTACGCTTGTGGCTGTCGGGTCCGGCCAGTGGCTTGAGGCCACGATTGAAGTGCCGGATACGATGGGTTATCTGTCGTATCCGAGTCAGGTATTCAGCAACCCTCTGACCGGGAGGGTCTACGTTACAAGTTCCGGAGTCCTGGTTTTCGACCCGGCTACAGGCGAGAAGGCCAGGAGGTTTCGCGATTGGGGCGACCCGGTCTACTGCCCGAATGCGGGTAAGATATACCTGATGGCAGATACGACGATGCCGGTAATCGACGCCAATGCCGATACGATTGTTGGAACCGCGTCCTTGCCGTACCGGCCTGCGGCTGCTGCCTACAGCCGAACGTCCAACAAGCTTTACTTCATCTCGGATGACTACCCGGACCCGTTACTCGTTTTCGACCCATCGGGTGATTCGGTTTGCAGAACGATAACAATGATTGGAGCGCAGAATGCGATTATCTGGGATTCTATCTACAACAGAGTCTACGTCGGCACTGGTCTGGACTCCGGTTGGGTGGCGGCGATTGACTGCGTGCACGACTCAGTGGTGAAGAATATCCCAACGGGGTTGTGGAATGGAGTTGAACTCGACCTGAGCATTGCCGAACACAAGCTGTACTGCAGGGGTTGGCTGGATTCCTTGAGTACTCATGTCGTTCTTGTGTTCGACACCGATTCACTTCAGCCTTTGGGTTTGGTTCAGGGATTGCCCGCGCCCAGAGAAATGCTCTACAATTCGGTCACAAACCGTCTCTATTGCTCTACTTACGACACTCTGTATGTGGTTGACTGCGCCGAGGACACGGTTCGGGCAAGGCTCAACCTGGGAGACCAGGAAGAACTGGCTTTCAGCCCGTTGAACGGAAAGGTGTATGTTGCATGTTGCAGTCCGGACAGCATTGCTGTGGTGGACACATCCGATAACCTGGCCGCCTGGATTGCTGTTGTGCTGGAGGAAAACCGTCCAGAGGTCCTGGGTTTTTCCCGGGGGCGCAACGAGCTCTACTGCGCGATGGAGGAGGATGTCGTTTTCATCATTGACGCGTCAGCCGATACGATTGCGGGGCAGATGGATTACATGTACTACAGCATTCGGAGGCTCATTCATAACCCGGCTGGTAACAAGCTCTATGTGCTTTGTCCCTACCGCAATACCATTTTTGTAATTGACTCGGATAATCGGGTAGCAGGGAACTTCAAGCTCGGTATCGACGACAAGGGCGCATTTCCGATTATCAACCCGATGCTGAATCGGCTCTACATCATGGACGATTACTGGCTCTGGACTATTGACTGTAACACCGACGAAGTTATCGATTCGGTGCCGGTGCCCGGAATCAAGGATGCGATACTGGTTCTTCATCCAGAACTGAACAAGCTCTATATTTTTCCCGAGTATGCCTACGACCGCAGGATTTGGGTTTTTGACTGCCTGCGGGGTTCGTTCATTGATTCTATATTGGTTCGTAGCGAGGTGCCGTGCGCGGTCTATCACCCACGCTCCAATAGGATTTACTTCGCTACTGAGACATCACCATGCCTCAATGTGCTTGACCCGCTGAGCGACTCGGTCGTCAAAACCATCCGGGCCGGGATTGGTGACGACGACCAGCGGATGCTGACAAATACTGACCAGGCGCTGCTCTACCTCACCAACCAGAGGACGGACCAGCTCTACATCATTCATGTCTGGAACGATTCGCTGATCGACTCAGTAGCTACGTCGATGAACGTCGATACACTGTTCTGGAATCGGAGACTGGGCAAGGTGTATGCCTGCGAAAGAGGGAGGTCTTCTAACAGTATTGATGTTCTTGACTGCGAGACCGGTCGCATCATTCGAACGCTTTCGGTCTACTTCAAAGAGGTCGGTGTGATGAATGACCGCAATGACAAGCTCTATCTCGGAGGTAGAGAAACCAAGGTCCTTGACTGCAGATGTGATTCGGTGGTTGCTGTTCTGCCCGGGATAGGCAGTCGTTCCAGGGCGATGGCCTGGAACCAGATAGGCAATCGGGTTTACTCGGCGAAGAACAACCGGATTGCGGTGTATAGGGATGACCCGATTGGAATCGAGGAAAAACCAGAGCCGGTTCTGAAGTTCGGGCTTGCGCTGGTCAGCAATCCGGTCCGTATGCGGGCGCGGTTTCAGTGCCGGATACCGCCGGGCCAGACTGCTGCACTTGCAGTCTATGACGCGGCTGGCCGGCGTATTGGCCGGCAAATGGTTGAAGGCAAGGATTCGCCCTTTACAATCACCTGGGATGGAAAGGACACCAAGGGCCGACAGGTTCCGACCGGTGTCTATTTCGCCCGGCTTGAATCAGAGGCCCGGACCGCGACGGTCAAGGTGGTGCTCGAGTAAAGGTTTGTACCGGGCGCGAACGACATCCGACAGCTTGCTCTGGGCGTGTACTTCCTGAAGGATGAAAGCAGAAGGATGAAGGATGATAGCGCCAAGGCCGTTAAGGTTATCTTGCAGTATGCCCTGCCAAGCGCGTCAGGGTGACACCCTGACAAAGGTCAAGGGCGTCACCCCTTTCAGGGGCGGCATGCCGCCCCTGCTCTGATTTCTGCGTGCGTAAGGTTCAGGTATTGCGGCAGTTATCAGACGGGGACGAGTTGCTTGACAGTCCCTGGCCGAAACCTAGCATTTTCTTATAATGCGGCCATAGCTCAGCGGTAGAGCCCTGGCTTCCCAAGCCAGTGACACGGGTTCGATCCCCGTTGGCCGCTTGGCTTGTTGGAGGGTCTGGCTGGAATCAGGTTCGAGCCAGACCCGGTAGCATATCGGCTGTTTGACTGCCAACTTTGGAGGTGTTGTGAAGAAAGTCGTGTTGTTTCTTGTTTTCGTCAGCCTGGCTTTTGTCTGGGCCGACACCATTGACTACGGCCGTCAGGTTATCGTGGTAACTGTGCTTCAGAGTGAGGATGTGACGCAGCAGAGGAGCGAAGACCTTACCAGCCGTGCGCTTCAGGTCCTGAAGAGCGCAAGATATGACCGGGACCTGACCGTTGCCTCATTTCTGGCCGCTCACTCCAAACAGGAGCGGCGCCTGGGCCGGATGACGCTTGAAAGCCGTCGGGGTGATACCAAGTACCGTTCTGACGGCGTGGTCTCGGTGGACTACGAATTTCCGATTACCGGCAACATTCTTGAGCAGCTTGTGCCTGAGACCGGGGGCGACCGGTTGCTCGGTAAGGTTGCCTGCCCGTGCTGCGGTCAGCCCTGGCCTGAAGATAAGGAGGTGCCGCCCGGAGTGGAACTGGTGCCGTATGAGGACGAAAGCACGCCGGTGTACACCGGCATCCTGGTTGATGCCCGGGGACTGCAACTGAGTCCGGCCCTTTTTCCCAGGCTCGTGACCGAACAGGATGATGAGGTCTACGGGCCCGGGTTCGCCAAAGAGGAGGAGTTGGCTGAGCAGGGGATGGTCGGGTATTACAGAAATCAGACTGAAGCGCTGATGAGCGAGCGGGTCGGGTCGGACCCGCTCATCGTCAGGGCGCTGTCTGTTGCCGGGACCAATTACTGCGACCTGGTTGTTTCAGGTCGCAATGCAGCAGGAATCCACGGTTCCAGAGCAAATCTGGAGCTTCTAGCCAGGTGCCGGGTCGGATTGCTGGTTGACTAGATGAGCCGGATTCTTGTTTTCAGCCTGATTGCCGCAGGTGTGGCCCTGACCGGTTGCGGAGCAAAAGACCGGCTGGCCCAACTCAAGCGCGATTATGCGGGCGCGAGTCAGTATCTTTGCTGGAAGAATTACGTGCTTATCAGGTATGGGGTTGATGATGTCATGGTTGACGCTCAACCCGCGGTCCTGCTCAGACATGAGGGCAAGGAATGGGTTGAGTTGGGCCGGAGTGACAAGGGTTTTGAGTCACTGCACGAAGTCATCGGCTATATCCCGGAAATGGACGAGTCCGGGGTAGCGGCTTTCGGACTTCACTAGGAAAGCCATGCCCTGGTACGGTTTCATTCATCCGGCACTGGCGGTCTTCACCATGGTCTACGGGGTCAAGGTCGCCCAGGTGAGTATCTCCAAGTTCCAGGACTGGAATTTCCCTTTACGCCAGCAGCGGGCCCGGAGCACCGTTTATTTCCTGCTTTGCGTTGGCAATATGGTGCTCGGGTTCGTGGTCAACCTGATTTTGCACGGGCAGGGATTTGAGGTGCAGTTCACCTTTCACATGCCGCTTTCGATAGCGGTGATAGTGCTTGCACTGGCGGCAAGCCTGGTGACTTTCGGGCGGCCGCGCCGGCCGGGCGAACTGACACCTTTGCTGCGGTTGCACCCCTGGCTTGTCGTGGTATCAGTGGTGCTTATCATGACGATGGGGTTTATCGGGCTGCTGGCAGCGTTCGGGGTCTGATGCGGGCGCTTGCGCGCCAACCAGAGAAGGAAACAACCGCTAAGGCATGTCCTGAGCGAAGTCGAAGGAACGCCAAGAAGAAGATAAACACAAAGGCACGAAGGACACAAAGAGAATCCCTCTGTCATTCTGAGGCGAAGCCGAAGAATCTCAACCGCCAAGAGTGCCAAGAGCGCCAAGGAATGAACCACAGATGAACACCGATGAACACAGATGAGGGTGGAAGTCAGAAGTCAAAGTGCAAAGTGCAAAAGGCAGAATGACGGAAGATTGCTTCGGGCTTTGCCCTCGCAATGACATGGGGGTACGTAGCCGCAATGGCTTTCCTTTCTGTCATTGCGAAGGAGCGAAGCGACTGCGGCAATCTTCCGCTGTCCTTCATTCGACACTCGACATTGAGCCATCGGATGGCACCTGCTCCTTCGTCGCAGCACGTCATTCGGAATTCGATTAACCGCCAAGAACGCCAAGGCCGCCAAGAAATGAACCACAGATGAACACAGGAGAGGGTGGAAGTTAGAAGTCAAAGTGCAAAGTGCAAATTGCAAAAGGCAGAATGACGGAAGATTGCTTCGGGCTTTGCTCTCGCAATGACGTAGTATGAAAGCCTTGGAGCACATCCCCGAGATAGTGCGTGCATTGCGCCGGGCTTATCAGGCCGGAAATGCACCGGTCAAGAAAATGCCGCGTCGTGACCCTTTCCGGATACTGGTCTCAACTGTGCTTTCCACCCGGACCCAGGACCCGGTTACTGCCAAAGCGGCCCGGGGTCTGCTTGAGAAGGCACCCGGTCCTGCCCGACTCGCCCGGCTGAAGCCGGCCCGGATTGAGAAGCTGATTTACCCGGTCGGGTTCTATCACACCAAGGCGAAACTGCTGCCTGAGCTGGCCCGGACCCTTGTCGAACGCTGGGCCGGAAAGGTGCCGGATACGCTCGAAGGTTTGCTTCAACTGCCGGGTGTGGGCCGCAAGGTTGCCAATATCGTGCTTTCCAGGGGCTTCGGCATTCGGGCGATTGCGGTTGATACCCATGTCCAGAGGATTTCCAACCGGCTCGGTCTGGTGCGGACCAGGAGACCGGAAAAGACCGAAGCCAGGCTGATGAAAGTCCTGCCCCGGCGCTATTGGATTGAGTGGAATGTCCTGCTTGTGGCTCTGGGTCAGACAGTCTGCCGGTCTGCGCGTCCGGACTGTCGCGCTTGTCCGGTCAGGCGGTGGTGTCGTAAGGTCGGGGTGGGCCGCCAGGGCCGGACTCAACCTCTTTCCACAGGTCAAGCCTGACAACCCGATAGGCCGGCCGGTACGCGGCTTGATAGACCTTTGAGTGATGCAGCGCGGGAAAGCCTTCGGCTTCTGCCGGTTTGGTGATTTCGGCCAGTCGGCTTGTTTGTTCAGGCAGGTTCCTGCAGCACCAGTCGACCGCCTGGGCCAGGCGTTCGCGCATCAACTCCGGGCTGCCCGAGACGGTCCGGCTTGACTGGATAAGCACTGATACCAGTTGCTCCAATATGGCCGGCTTGTCGCGCAAAGGCTCAAGATTGACCCGGGCCAGTTTTTCTTCCGGGTCCAGGGGTTCGAGTCGAGCGGTTTCCTGAGTGCAGGGCCGGTGCTTGATTCGGGCAAACTCCTGCTCAAGCGCGGCTCTGGCTTGTTCCATGCTCTTGACGATGTGGCCCGGGCCGAACACTCCCTGATGGAGGAGTTTGTAGATGTCAGCGGCCTGGATTAGAGGGTAGCTCTTCAGGTGCCAGTCAAGCACCTGTTCCAGGGTTTTCAAATGCCGGGCTCGTGAACTATCGTGGTCTGCGCGCGCAGCCTGGTTCCGATAAGGTCAACAATCTCCATGCCGAATCCCATGAGCCCGCCCAGCTTGAGTCCGGCGACTACCTGGCGGAGAATGACCTGGATTATCAGGGGCTGGCCGCTTTTCAGAAGAAACAGTGCTGCGGCCAGTCCATATCCGATTCCGACCAGAATCCCCATCAGAATGAACTTGCCGAATGGAATCTTGCGCATTGACTTGAATGAGTAGCTGGCTGCCAGGAATGCAATGCCGACCGGGCCGGCCCAGATAGCGGCATTCAGGGCCGTGGCGGCGCGCAAAGGCGGATTGAGCGCAACCTGACCCAGAAACATCAGACCAATCATCAGAATCGCATAGCCCGGACCTTTGAGCCTGGCCGCGGCATAGATGAGCGAGCCGCTGAACCCGACCATCAGGAAACGAAGCAGAATGCTGGAGTGCTTGAACACTGCTTTGCCGACGACCAGGTGTCCGGCCAGCGCGGATGCGGCAAGCCCGAAGATGATATACAAGACAGTGAGGATTGACTCACGGGTGGAGGATGTCATGCCAAATCATGCACTCTTGAGGCGTTGGAGTCAAGGAAGACCCCTGCCCGAAAAGCGATATAGGAATTTCAACACAAAGGCACGAAGAACACGAAGAGAAGAAGTCAGAAGTCAAAGTGCAAATTGCAAAGGGCAAAATGGCAGACCCCGCTGTCATTGCGAAGGAGCACATTCGGTCCCTCAGTGTAAACTCCGCGACTGCGGCAATCCGACACGCAGTGTCGCCCTGAGCGAATGAAATGAGTCGAAGGGTCTCTCTGTTCCTTCATTCGACACTCACGAAGCGAAGAGGCTCGTCCGGGCCTGGATTCTGTGTTCTGTCTGCTATCTAGTGTGTGCTGTTTACTTCCAACAGCGCTTGCAACTATGCCAGCATGTATCTGCCCGACTTCCTGGTGCCGACGCGTTTCACCAGCCCGGCCTCAAGCAGCGGCCGAAGCAGGTCCATTGCGCCCTGCCTGGACACACCCAGCCCCTTCCATATCCGGCGTGGTGCCATCGAACCTTCGTCACGCAGCATCCGCAGCAACTGCTCCTGCCTGGGCCTGAGAACGATGCGTTCCCCGCCGCGCTCGGCCATAACCACCTGAATCCTGTCCCACGCGTGCTTCAGGGCTGCGAAAAGACCCTCGGCCGTATACTCAAGCCACCCTGTCAGGTCCCGGCCGCGCTCGCGCACCGCCTGCAACTCCCGATAGTAGCGTGGCCGGTCCTGCCAGTAGTACTCGTCAACCGCGAAAATGTGATGCGTGTCAAAACCCCGGCGGTAAAGCTCCCACAATGCCAGGAGCCGGCCCACCCGGCCGTTGCCGTCCCCGAACGGATGGATTTCCTCGAACCGGTAGTGCAGCACGCCGGACGAGATGACCGGCGACCACTGCTTGGCCGGGCCGTTCCACCAGACCAGAAACTCAGCCATCAGTGCCTCAACCCGCTCCGGCCGAGGCGGCTTATGCCTGCCGACCCGGACCTGAATCCGGCGAAACTCGCCTTCCTGCCCTTGGTCCATAACACCGCGCGCCGCAATCGCGTGCAGCCTCAAGACATCCCGGCGCGTGACCGCCCGCTTGGCCGAGTGCGTTTCGATGAACCGCAGCCCGGCGAAGTAATTCAGCACTTCCTGCCGAGCCCGGTCAGTGATTGCCGGTACGCTCCGGCCTTCGGCCAGGGCCCTGACCTGGTCCCGGGTGAGCGGATTACCTTCGATCGCGGTCGAACTGTGGGTATTACTGACCCTGGCTTCCTTCTGCAACTGGGGAATCCACGCCACCTGCACCGCCGCAGACATCACCCGCGCCCGAAGCGCCGCAATTTCCTCAACGAGCGAAAGCAGCCTGGCCGAAGGTGTGAAGACAGGTTCGTATGCCACGACTTACTTTACGGCATCTTCTCCAGCCGCCACTTGAGGCTGACCCGAGCCCTGCAAGCGGAGACGCTACGCTGGAAGCCCTTTTCGGCAAGCTCACCATGCAGGCCCTCGCCGGCCTGCTTCAGCGGCGCAAGTCGCCGTACGGTCCGGTAGCGGTCGTACCACTTGACCCAGTTCGCCGCCATCTTGTCCTCGACCGCGGTCCAGTGCGGATTACGGGGTCCACGCAGGCCGCGCCGGTGCGCGAGCTTCAGTATCGCCAAGTGGATGGTGTCGAGCGTATGGCTGGGCGGACGACGCAGCCGGAGCGGGCCGGTTCTTGCCAGGCGGGCGGTGCGGCGCTGAATCGCGGCAAGGCATTGCCGGGCCGCGGCTAGCCAATGCGGCAAGATACCATGATGTACCTTCAGGGCGTACCGCTCGACAAATCGCTCCTCAACCGTAGTGAGATGGCTGTGGTAGCGCGGCAGCCCCACGCGTGGCGCCTGCGTACGGAGTCTGTAGAGCACCGCCTTGTACGAACGCGAACCGCCCAACTCACGGAAGCAATCTCGGGCAGCTTCCTGCGGATACTGATAGCGGCTCTCGAACAGCCGTCGCAGGTATCGGTTCAACACCCGGTTCTCGGCCGGCGTCCACGGCCACGTGAGCCGGGACAGGCCCATTGCTTGAGCGGTGGTGCACAGCATCCAGTACACGCCGGAGAACGGGCGCGGCTGATTGGAGCGACGGGCAAGTTCACGCCGGCACCTGGCTGCGGCCGCACGCATACTCGGGTATCGTCCGGCCAGATACGCGCGAACGTAGCGGCTGACGATTCGAACCTCATCCGGCCGTCGGCGTCCGAAACGCAGGGTCAAACCGGCAGCCCGGACCGCGGTGTCCAGCTTCTGGTGTATTGCGGCAGTGGAACGGACGAGCAGCTTCGGACCGGTCCGGCGGCGACCCTGACGCAGCTTTGTCAGCTCGCGTCGGCACTCGCGCACCGCCTCGGGCAGACCGGCATACCGGTTGTCCCTGAGCGCGGTGACGTAGCGTTCGATGACCCGCAACTCGTCTGGCTGCCAGCGATTGCCCGGCCCGGATACGCCTGCCGCACGCTTGCGGATGCCGAACATGACGAAGATGGCGTTCTCCGAGCGCGAGACCGGGGGGCGGCGGGCACCGGTCCGCCTGCGCCGCATTGTCTCAAGCTGTTCCCGGCATGCACGCGCCGCCTCGGCGCCGCACCGGTACCTGCCATTCCTGAGCGCTTTGACGAACCGGTTAACGACCTCAAGCTCCCGGGCGGACCAGTTCGGTTGACCCGCCATATCAGTTCTTCTCTCCGAAGTACCGCTTCAGCAACGCCTGTAACGGATGCTCGGCCTGGCGCAGGGCTTCGCGGCCGCCTGTCTGCGGGCAGCGTCCCTCGGCCGCAATCTCCTCAACGAGCGAAAGCAGCCGGGCCGAAGGTGTGAAGACAGGTTCGTATGCCACGACCTACTTTACCGATTAGTCAAGTATAAGTCAAGTTATTAGTCAAGCACCACGGCAACCTGCGCTCTGCAAACTGGCGACTCGGCGTTCTGCGCGGTGCTGTCCGGCGTGGTGCGTAAAGCAAGAGGCGCACTGCGCGCCTCTCTCGACATGCATCGGACGCCGAAAAACAGTATTGTGTCCCCATTCCATTCATTTCATTTCCTGCTACTCCGACTCACTCATACCAGACCGTGTCAGTCGGAATTGGGTGCAGCTACCGGGAACACCTGCTTGAGCAGGGGAATGACTACCTTTTCCTCCAACTGAGCAGTGCTATCGACCTCCCCCAGCGGTAAAGCTCTAAGTACGCCACCGAGAATGTCGTTCTTGTAGTTGTCGCAGGCCAAGTCTTCGCGGAGTCTGCGTACTGCAACGAGGCTGTGCCATGCCATGCTAGTGGTCGAGGGCCAGAGGTAAGGGATGTCCGAGTCGCCGGGCCTGACGGTGCGAACTCGGAATGTCCCGAACAGAATAAGCGGGTCCATCGGCTTCCACGTGCTGTCAAACATGGCAAAGTGCACGCCGACGGCCTTGACAACCTCAGGTGTGGCTTCTTGTATGAAGTACCTTGCGGCGTAAGGGGTTATCCACCCACTCGGCATCTCCAGCTTCTTGGTCTGTTCTGTGCCGATTGAATCCTGACTGGCGGCGTTGCCATACCCGTGTTGCGACATCAGGCTGCACGTGTCACGGAGCAATGCGGCCGTCTGTTCGTAGATCGCGACAACGTCCTTGAATACTTGCTTGACTGACTGCAGAGTATCAGGCACTGTTACCTCCTTGTGACATAGAATCCCACCTCGCGGTATCCCCCCACTGGCCACCGATAGGGGACGTTTCCTTGCGTCCTTTGGCTGCGATACTGCCACGCTGCCGGGTCCAGCTGGCCGAGGTCTAACGCTTGGAATCCGCAGTAGCAGATGAGGCCCTTCACCTCGAGAAGCGCTCTCAAGTCCTCGACAATCGGGGCCTCCCAAGGCAGAATGAGGCCTTGATTGAACCGGAGCAATCTGTGCAGCGCGTGCCAGTTTGTCCAGTACAACTCAATCTTGTCCCGGGGGCAGCCAAAGTGTACTATCTCATCCACAGACTCGGCCAACACGGCGGCTGGCCGCACGGAGTGCGCAGTGACGTACAGCATCGCCCGGCGCGCTATCGCATTGGGCTCTAGGCCGAGGAACTCATGCGCTCTGGGAAGGGACTGCGTGTAGTACCTCGCCAGCTGGTCCTTCGGTGTTTCGCTGCTCCCGAGTTCTTCAGCCGACAGTGGTCCGCTGGATTTCGGGCTCAGGTACTTCGATTCGATCAGCAACAGATAGGCCCGGCCGTCAGCCAGATTGGCGCACGCGATAAGGTCGGGCTCGTCCTGCCCAACCTTCGGCCAGAAGCCGTACTCCATACTGTGTACGTCGTCGCCAATATGGAAACCTGAGCTTCCATCCCATCTGGTTGCTGTCCGCAAGAAAGGCAACATGAGGGACTCTGGCCGTACGTAGCGGCAGGCCGTGAAGACATCGGAGGTCAGGAGGTTCTCCATTCGGTCGTAGACCGACCCGGCAGTGTGTCCGAGCTTGTCACGGATCTCTGCGATACTCATCTGAACAGCCCCGCCCTTTGGGCCAACGTTCCCCGGGCGGTCTTTAGCTTCCCCATGCGCCGCAGCATAGTCCGGGAGGAGAGAGGTGTCAACGGCGTCGGGTCAGTGCTTATCATCCCTTGGCCACAGCCTGAGGTTCTGGCAGACCCAACGAGACCCGTCCCCGACGACGTAGGCCAGGGCCGAGCAGCACTGCGACTCCGACCCACTCAGGGTAATCGGTGGCCTCAACCGAATCATGCAGACTAACGCAAGAGTTCACTGCAGGAGTACAACAGCCGTTTCCCATCGTCCGCCATGTTAGTCCAGCGGCGGCAGGTGTCAATAGCACCGTTGGTTTGCGTGCAGGGCCTTGTGCCTGCGGGTGTCCGGGCCGATGTGCGCCTGGATTTCCAGACCGACGTGCTGTGCGGCGGAAAGGCAGGAATCCGGACGGAATTCCGGCATTTTTGCCGAGCTTGATGTTCCAGTCCATTGTGCAAGGCGGTTTCTCATTCACGCTCTGGCTCAAACTGAGCTTTGAGCTGAGCTTGATTGTGTGTTTTGAACTGAAAAAGCTTCTGTTTTTTCTGCCGTCTTTTCTGCTGTCTTTGATTCTGTCTTTGCTTTTCTCTTCAAAGCTGTCGAACGTGCTTTCGTTCATGCTCGGTTTTGTTGTGCAAGCGACGCTCTTTCTGAAACTCCGATTCAAGCTTCCCTTCATGCTCAACCTGAAACTGAAATCCGAACTGAAATTGACAGCCGCCCCCCCAGCGACCTCTCCGCAGCCCTGGAGCAGCCGGGTCCGCTGCTAAGTCCGCTGCCCACTCCGCAGCCGACTCCGCAGCGGAGGCCCCTTGGACGATGGCGGACCGGTTTTCCCGGCGCCGAGCGGCTTACTGTGTGAACGGACGAGCCTGAGGTTGCCGGGCTCCTGACTGGGCCGGTTCGACCTCGCAGTGCTGTGTCTGCAGGATGGATACGAGTTGGGGGTGTCGCGCCAGCGGACGCCTCTGCTTCGTACGCTGAGTAGCAGGTGGGAGCCCTCCAAGAGACTGCATGTCAGACGACGCTGCAGTCTTCCTCGCACTGCTAGGCCTGCCTCACGGCCATCGCCTTTGCAGGCAGTTTGCGGACGAGGTAAGACGGCGAGGAGGAACAGGTTCCTTGGGACCTGGCAGGTGGGTGACATCACCGACTTCAACCTGGAGTTCAAGGGGGGAATTCAGCAACTGGTCACTGCGTTTGACTGGACATACAAGACCATGGCCAGGGGTTCATAAGAGGACTGAGTTCGCTTATCTGTCCGGTGCTTGGCATCTGGTTGGCTTTGCGCAAATGCGACGCTTTCGCCACAATCCTCGACCCGATAATCCATAACTACACTTTCTCAGTGGTCGCAAGCTTCCTGGTTATCTTCTTCGCCACTTGACTCGGAATAAGGCTGGTGCGCAACCTGCTCATGAAACCGGTCAACTGGAACCGGTGTCTGGAACTCAACCAGTTTCTGGGCGGGTTTCTCGGGCTGGCCAAAGCTACTGTTTTCGTCTGGCTGATACTCGCACTCAGCCTCACTATTGCCCCTCAGAGCGTCTGCGTAATCGAGAAATCAAAGGCTTCTGTCCGCATTCTAGCACTAGGTGAAAGCATAACCGGTCAGGCAATGAGCCGGGGCAAGGGTATTGTCGGGCTCGAAGACTCCTTCGAGGATCTAAGTGGTACTGTCGGGCAGCACCTTGGCACTGTCCGACGCTACGCGGACGCCCTTGCACTGCTCAAGCCCAGAACGCGAACAGGGTATCGAACTGAACGTACGGCCATTCGGCACTACACGGATGCCCTTACACTGCTCAAGCACCGCCAGGACAACGGTCCCATAAGGCTCCGGCTCGCTGAACAGATCTGCAATCCCCTTGCATTCGCGGCCGCGGGGTTTATAATCCTGGCAGCACGATTCCCGCTGTTGAGGGGCAGTTTTGCACCGAATTAGCACCGATCCCCCTACAACAGCGACAACAACGTCTGGCCGTCTAGGAGGACAGTATGAAGATATTCATCGATACTGCAGATATAAACGAAATCAAGGAGATAGCCGGTTGGGGCATCCTTGAGGGCTGTACCACCAACCCTACCCTGGTTTCCAAAACCGGCCGGCCGTTCAGGGATTGCGTTCAAGACATCCTCAATATCGCAGACGGCCCGGTCTCGGGTGAAGCGCTGTCCACCGAAGCCGGGGGCATGATAAAAGAAGGCGAAGAGTGGGCCAAGCTCGACCCGGAGAAAGTTACCATCAAGATTCCGATGTGCGTCGAGGGCCTGAAGGCAATAAAAGGGCTTTCTGAGCGCAATATCAAGTCCAATTGTACCCTGGTCTTTTCTCCGAACCAAGCCCTGCTCGCAGCCAAAGCCGGGGCAACATTCATCAGCCCGTTTGTCGGCCGGCTTGACGATATCTCCCATACCGGCATGGACATTGTCGCCGACATGGTTGAACTGATTGAGTACTACGGGCTCGATTCCAAAGTGATTGCCGCAAGCATCCGGCATCCGCTCCATGTGGTCGAAGCGGCAAGGGCCGGCGCCCATATCGCCACAATTCCGTACAAAGTGCTCCTACAGATGGTCAGGCATCCGCTTACTGACGCCGGTATCAGGAAGTTCTATGAGGACTACAAGAAAATCCCCAAGCCCGGGGAAAGCGCAAAGAAACCGTAGCCTGGGGAGGAAAGGTGGCGATACTCAACTCTGAAACCGGAAAAACCAGACAGGAATACTCGACCGCTGCGCTGATTCAGGCCGCTAATCTGATGCGCGGCTACGACCTGATTGCCCTGTGTGCGGCCAAGTCCGGCCACTCGGGCGGCACCCTCTCGATAATGGACATTACTGCCGCGCTCTATCTGCATGTTGCCCGACACGACCCGAATGAGCCGTTCTGGGAGGACCGAGACCGTGTCATCTGGTCAAGCGGCCACAAAGCGCCATCG
>JAUWNN010000239.1 GCA_030612625.1 Caldifarciminota bacterium | reverse complement strand
TGGGGAAATACTGTCAAGAACATGGCTTCCTGGGATTCATAGTGGGACTAGCATCCGATTCTCAGCCCCAGTCTGGCCACGAAGTGGGGATTCATTTCTATCGCGTCTCCGCTATTAGAGGTATTCCGACAGGCTCCTAGGAAATAGGGACAGCGACTGTTTTCCGGAAATAGGGAAATAGGGACGGAAATAGGGACAGCGACTATTTTCCGGCTGGCCTCTTTCGTTCACCACGGAGTTACGAGAAGGAATTAGGGACAGAAGGAATTAGGGACAACCACCGTTTTCCTGCCGGTCCGTTATCGTTCACCACGGTCAACTTCTACTCCAAGTCGCCCGCGTGTCAAGCTTGGGGATTTCGGACCCACCTTTCGCACTTCGGGCGGGTTCGCGTCGCCTTCCGTCATGGGCAACTTGTAGCGGAAAAGAATGCGGCTGTCAAGGCGGGCCGGCGCAAGATGGCGGTCAGAGTCACTTCGTCCGGCCCTCGACAATCGCAATCTCATCTTCGGTCAGGCCGTAGAGGTCGTCAAGCTCGCCGAGTTTCATGTCGCGTCACCGTTTCCTACTGACGCCGGAAAATAGTCGCTGTCCCTATTTCCACCCAGTTGACTCTCGGGCGCCGGCGCTGTTTTTCCTGCGGCACGCTCAGAAGCTACTCTCGCTGTTCATGCGGGTCATCGGTGCAACAACACCACATACAGATAGTATGGAGGGGTACCTATGTTTCCGCCGCCGCCAGCCACTTCGTTGTCGGCTAGCTCCCAGTTGTGCTCAATGAGGATGGTTTCAAGTAGCGAGACAAAGTTAATCGAGGCAGTCTGGTACACGACTATCATCTCATCGTACTGGCACGCGTACCTCTCCAGGAATCTTCGGCCAGGGCCATTCGTGATGCCAATCTTGAACCCAGCAACGCGGTCTTCGCGAGTGTAGGCACTCAGCTTCCGCAGGACTGCCGAGCCAACAGTGCCCGGTGAGCCTGTCAGGGTGTCGAAGTGCACGGGCAGGGCATGCGGCGACCCGTCGTTCATGCTACCCTTCCTGAACCCGGTGAAACGCCGCCCGCATTTCTCGGTATCGTCCCGGTCATCGAGCAGAGGATACAAGCGCCTCTGGTGGCGTCAACGGCGCGGGGCAAGTGCTCATCGTCCCGGTCCAAACCGAACTCCCGCAGGACTTTCGGCCAGCCTTTGATGATGACGTAAGCAAAGCCGCAGAAGCAGACGGTCGAGTTTCATGTTGCGTCACCGTTTCCTACTGATGCCGGAAAATGGTCGCTGTCCCTGTTTCCCCGCAAGAAGCAGAACGTCATCTACTAGACACCGGCGGCTGTCTACTGCAGTTTGACCTGGAGACCCGGCTTAGGCTTCTCCGGGTCGTGCTCCCAGAAGGTCTCCATTGCCACGACGGAAATCCTACAGTCCAACCCGGCGCAGCCGTCGAGCCTGAACTCTAGCTTCCCCGTTTCCCGTCGGGCACCGCCCTTCAAGAGTTTGATGCTGCTTTCGCGAGTCAAGACAACGAGACGGGGGTTCGCCTTGCCACTGGTGATTGCTTCTGCAGAAAGACCATGCAGGACTGCCTCGACTCGAAGGTAGGGGACCTCTGGCTGCTTGAGTGGCGCACGCACCAGCCGACGCCGCTTCCACTTGGGCACTTCCAAGACGTCGAGGATGCCCCAGACTAGGGCCTTGTGCAGATCCGGTGAGAGCTTCGGTGCTTCTCGCCTCGCCTTGTCCACTCCGCCACCGTGGATCAGAGCGTTTCTGTGCTTCTTGGCCTTGCTCCACGTATCGGCTGGGATTGTAGGCGTAGACTCCACGATGAGCTGCGCACCCGACAGCGGCGGAGCGTCGGCAAAGACATGCTTGCACTTCGGGCACTCGAGAAGGCGAAGGGGTTTGTCCTTCAGTCCGTGTTTGGCTATGACCTGTGCATTGAGGGCCTCCAGGCCAGTCCAGAGGGCCGTGAAGCGGTCCAGGTTGTCTATCTCCAGTAGCGACTTGCGTAGCCATCGGACCGCTCGGGCAACGGCACCCCAATCCTGGACAGGCTTCTGCATGAGATGCTCCCACAGAACAGCGAAGTCGCTCTTCTTGAGCTGGCGCATCGGGCGTGCCTGACCCGGCCAAGGCAGGTACTGCAGAAGGGAGCGGTCACCGGTCCCAGGGGTCATCTCCACCGCACGGTCGGGTTGCGTCATTCCGGTTGTTGCAGATGTCGCGACGCTGACGAAGCCCGCCATTCCTTCCACAATGTCCCGAGTCTTGTCTACTGCTTCGGCGGCACTGCTGGCTGAGCACTCGGCATCCGCAGCTAGGCGAGGAAGTGCTATGTCGGACTTCGGGTCTCTGAGGTTCCGGAGGTGTATCACCACATCGTCTGGCAGCTCATAGCGGTGGGTCTTTTGCCCAAAGTCAACAAGGCCCTGTAGGTAGAACCGTACCCAGAACCGCCGATTGCCCAGTGGTGTGGCGGTTGAAGCTGTCACTTCAGCACGTTTCTCTTCAGAACTCTCCCTTGACCGCGGTCGAGGTAGCGGCGCAGCGCGTCAAGCCTTCGCCGGAATCCGTCGTAGGCTTCGCGTTGACCCTTCGTGAGTTTGGCCCGAAAACGCTTGGCTTGGTATCCGAAGTGGATTTGGTAATCGGAGACTCTGTGCTTAATCGCTTTGTGCCGTTTGGTTGGCGGCATCTTCTTTGACGTGCTCGAAAACCATTCGTCGAGCGTGCGGTCCTGCTTGGAGTCATCACAAGACGCACACGCAGGCACGAGGTTGCCCTTCACGGTGTCGCCGCCCTTAGAAACAGGGTGTACGTGATCCCATCTTGTGGGGTGGCGGCTCCCGCAGTATACACAGCGAAGCCCGCCGTGTTTGAGGAAATACCGACGGAGTTCTTCGATATCGGACTTTGTGCATCTCTTGGCAAATGACTCCTTAACAGCACGATCGATGATGGAAAGGCCCAATGCAGGATAAGTGCGGTTTGGCAGTCTGTTCAGTGTCATGTTCCTCCTTCCGCGATTGCTGTCTGCGAGTTCTCTCGGACGGTTCTCCTTGCGCAAGCTCCCCGCAGCAGCGACTGGAACAGGTGCTCAGCCTGGGGCAGGGAGTAGTGGATACGCGTCACGGCCAGTCGGCCAGCATGTCCAGAACTGCTTTTGCATCCGGGAAGTCCTCGACGAGTTCGGGCCTCTGCTCAAAATGGTAGGAAACAAACCGAAGTTTCCCGTTCTCGCGTCGGTTGAAGAAGAAGCAGCTGTTCGATTCCTCAACCGGAGAAGGCCCGACTTTCACTAGCGGCAGCAGTGGAAGCGCACGCCCGAGGTCCTTCGACAGGACGTACAGCTCTTTTGTTAGCAGCCTGTCGGCCGTATGCCGTTGTACCTTCTCGAATGGCGCGCGGCTTCCCATAAGCCGTAGCGCCTCGTACCTATACGCGCCTTCCAGCACTTGGCAGGAGAGTGGTTGAACCAACTCGTAGTTGCACCACTTCAGGCCGAATTCCGCCCTGGCCAATTCTAGCAGCGGCAACAGCGAGGCATGCCACTCCGCAGCAAATCGTTCAGATATGGCTCCCCGGTGGCTAATGCGGGAATTCCGAATGCAGTTCGCCTTTTGGATGACCGCAACAATTCCCGGGCTGAATAGCATACCCAACACCTCTGTGTCCCGTGTGCGAAAGAGGTCCATGCTCGTTTCCCTGTCCTCGGCCTTCCCGTTGAGCATAGTCCTGCCGCGCTTCGACAGGTACTCGACAACCGCTTTCCAGGTCCCGAAAGTACTCCTTTCAAAGGACAACTGCGAGCGCTTCAATATCTCCCCGAGCGTACGTCTCACCTCGGTGAAGAGGGCCTCGCTGGTCCGGAAGGCACTGAGTAGCAGTATCGCCTGAAACTCGGTGACAGCCTCGAAGAACTGCAGCAACAACTCGAACCTGTCGCGGCTGCTCTCGCCGCTGGCGTGGTATCTCCACAGGACGGATGCCAACGGGAAAGGCAGATTCTCCAGCCAGAGGTGCAATGGCTCCTCTTTAGTCGCCGGGACCGGAGTAGGATCGGTGCGTACTGGGTGGCTACCGAAAGCAGGCAGGGTACGTCTGTGTTCGTCGAGCAATTGCGGATTAGCCCAGAGCCTCTCTCTGACCTCGCTCAGCTCGTTAATCAGCCGTCCGACCTCCGAGTCGGCCGTGAGAACGCCTCTCTGCGTCTCTGCATCGGGAAGAAGCACAGGAATGGCGGCGACTGTGCTCTTCGAGATATTGGGGAGCCCCCGCCCACTGCCGGCCTGCGCGCGAAGGTAGACGCCGGTGGGGGTATTCAGGAACGCCGCCAGATACCTTGAGTCGGCGATGTCCGGTTTGAGCACAACCTGCACGTAGTTGTGCGGTTTCAGCTTCAGATCTGCGGGTGAGGCGACCACGTCGCTTCTCCCAATTAGAGGCAGGTAGATGGCCTTCGGCCGCTCTGTACACCCGGGCGGCTCCGCCGCCGTCGGCAGGGTTGTTTCCTCTGCGCTCTCGCCCCGGCGGACCAGGCGCCGCCCTGTTTC
>JAUWNN010000254.1 GCA_030612625.1 Caldifarciminota bacterium | reverse complement strand
AACCCCGAGTGTGAACGGGTCAACCAGAGGATTGCGCAACAGTCCTTGCAAAGTCGCACCGGTCAAAGACAAAACCCCGCCGGCCAGGATTCCAAGTGCCAGCCTGAGCAGCCTGAAGACAAGAATTGTGCCTGACGCACGTATCGGAAACCCACCCGGTCCTATTGAAACCGAAAGCAGTGCTGCCAGCAGGAGAAAGGCAACCAGCCCTCCCCATGCCACCCAGCCACCTTTTGCCTTTTGCATCCTGGCTTCTGCTTTTACTCCTGGTGCAGCCGGCGGCTGAGCATTATCACGCCGTCCACCACCCTTGGTCCGGGTCTGACCAGAATGTCCAGGTCCAGGTCATCGTAGACTCTTCCGTTCCTGACTGCTGAAATCCCGTCCCAGCCGAGCCTGTTTCCAATCTCATTGGCAGCCACACTCGGGCACAGAATCACGACGACCTCAGGGTCAGCTCTGACCACAACCTCAGGGTCAACAACCGGGTACTCCTGAGCGGTCCGGCCGAAGATGTTGCGTCCGCCGGCACGGATGACAAGGCTGTTCAGGAACGCGCCCGCGCCCACGCTCATCAGCGGCGTACTTGATATTTCAAGGTAGACACGAGGGGTATCCGGAAATGCCGGCAGCGCGGCAAGATGCCGCTTCAGGCTATCAACGAGCCTTCTCGCTCGGACCGGCACGCCCAGCAGAATGCCGATAGAATCAATGTCCACAAACATCTCTTCTATGCTCTGCGGCCTGGACACATGGAACTGTATCCCCAACTCCTTGAGCTTTTCGGCGATAAGCTGATGGGCTGGGAGCGTGATGAAAACCAATCTGGGACCCAACGCGACGATTCGCTCCAGGTCAGGATTCTGAAAATCGCCTACTTTGTACACCCGCTTGGCTGCTTCCGGATAGTTGCAATAAGTGGTATTACCGACCAACTGCTTTCCAGCACCGAGCGCATAGACAATCTCGGTCACGCTCGGAACAAGCGAAACCACACCGTGCTTCAGAGCGGCAGACTGCCGGCCCGAACCGCAGGACAAAGCCAAAGCAAGAAGCGCCATCATGAGGTCCCGAAAGGCCCGGACAGAACTCATCCTGGAGACTGTCACGCTTACTCGGTTCGCCCGCAATGACACGAGTCTGTCATTCGAACTCTGGAGTGCAACGACCGCGTTCCTTCACTGTGTTCAGGACAGGCAGTTGCGCAATGTCGCAGACATCGCATTCCACAATCAGCCAGGCTTGGCGGTTAGTCGAATTCCGAATGTCGATTGTCGAATGAAAGACAGCGGAAGATTGCCGCAGTCGCTTCGCTCCTTCGCAATGACGGAAAGGAGGATCATTGCGACTGCGCACCCCCACGTCATTGCGAGGGCGAAGCCCGAAGCAATCTCCTGCCATTTTGCACTTTGCACTCTGCCTCCCGACATCAGCCGTATTCATCAGTGGTTCACGAATCTTTCTTGGCGGCCTTGGCGGTTTGCCCAATTCCGAGTGTCGAGTTTCGATTGTCGAATGAAGGACAGCGGAAGATTGCCGCAGTCGCTTCGCTCCTTCGCAATGACGGAAAGAAGAATCATTGCGGCTGCGCACCCCCATGTCATTGCGAGGGCGAAGCCCGAAGCAATCTTCTGACGTTTTGCCTTCTGCACTTTGGCTTCTGCCTTTTGGCTTTTGACTTCTGCCCTCATCTGTGTTCATCTGTGTTTATCTGTGGTTAGTTTCTTTCTTGGCGTTCTTGGCGGTTAGTTATTCGTCATTCGCAATCCGTCATTATCCTGACCTTGTGCGCGAATACGACATAAACGGTATGAGCTACCATCCGGTCTGCCGGTCTTGTACCGGAAGGACGGACAAGGATATCCCGCTCAAGCATCTCCTTGGTGCGGATTCTGGTAAATCCCTGTAACTCCAAAGCTGAAACGGTCTTGCGCAACTGCTCAGCAGTGGGAATGAGCGCAACCAGAGCACGGCCGCCTTTGAGCGCTTCATGCGCCCGGCCAATCAGTGTCCAGGGTTCAGGAACATCCAGAAAAACCGCATCAATGTCCTCCTGTTTGAACCCTTCATGTTCAGGGTCAGAGACAAAGAACTCACAGAACTGGTCCAGACCATACCGGACCGCATTCGCCCTTGCATTGGCACTGAACTCCGGCCTGCGCTCATAGGAATAAACCTTGCCATCAGGTCGCACGAAATTCGCCAGGACAATGGTCAATGCGCCTGAACCGGAGCCGGTTTCAATCACCCGCGCGCCCGGAAACACCAGGGTCTGCAAAAGCATCATCCCGACATCCTTGGGATAAACGATTGTTGTCGTTCGCCTGACTTTCATTTCAAGGTCAGCCAAAGTCGGCTTCAGAAGATGAAACTCGCAATTGAGCTGGGTCCTGATACTGTCACCGTAATCCTTGCCGATAACCTGCTCGTATTCAATTTCACCCCGATGTGTGGAGAACTTCCCCTTGTCCGGAATGGCCAGCAGATATTTCATCCGGTCCGAATGGTACAAAAGAACGATGTCGCCTGGCTGAATCATCAACCGGATTCTAGAACCCTTGACACTCAAGTCAACCATCGTAGCGGGGAACCAAACCACCAGGGCACGAAGGATACGAAGAAGACAGAATAGAAACCACAGATAAACACAGATGGACACAGATGAGGGCAGAAGGCAAAAGGCAAATTGCAGAAGCCAAAACCGCAGACCCCACTGTCATTGCGAAGGAGCGAAGCGACTGCGGCAATCTTCCGCTGCCTTTCATTCGTCACTCGACATTCGGCATTCGCAATCGCCCTGACCGCCGCATCGAGCCATCAGCCCACATCTCCCCTTTGGTCAGTCCAGCGTTCTGTTCCGGCTTGACACCGGAAAGGTTTGAGCTAGTCTATGGCCGTGCAACTCCCTGGTTTCTTAAAGAGCCTCATTGAGCGGTTCACCAATGACATTGCCATAGACCTGGGTACGTCAACAACCCTGATTTATGTCAAGGGCAAAGGCATCGAACTGCGCGAGCCTTCAATCGTCGCCATTGACGAAAACACCCACCAGATCGTCGCGGTCGGAACCGAAGCAAAACGGATGCTGGGACGCACACCGGCCGGAATCAACGCGGTGCGCCCGATGAAGGACGGTGTGATTGCCGACTTCGGCATGGTCGAAGTGATGCTCAAGACTTATATCGGTATGGTCCAGAAGAAAAGGCTTTTCGTCCGGCCGCGCGTCATCGTCTGCGTTCCCTCAGGAATAACCGAAGTGGAGAAACGGGCGGTGCGGGATTCGATTGAGGCTTCGGGTGCAAGAGAAATCTATATGGTGTCGGAACCGATTGCCGCGGCCATCGGCGTAGGCCTGCCGGTCGAGGCTCCGACCGGCAATATGATAATTGACATCGGCGGCGGCACGACCGAGATAGCAGTGGTTGCCCTTTCCGGTGTTGTCAATGCGGCTTCAATCCGGATTGCCGGCGATGAGATGGACGAAGCGGTAACCAACTACACCAAGAAGAACTACAACCTGATTATCGGCGAACAGACCGCTGAGAATGTCAAGATTGCCATCGGTTCCGCATATGCGACCGGCAAGGAAGAAACGATGGATGTCAAGGGCCGGGACCTGGTTTCAGGAATCCCAAAGACAGTCAAGATAACCAGCACCAAAGTGCGCGAATCTCTGGAAGAACCGATTTCGCTTATCATTGACGCGATTCGGCTGGCCCTGGAGAAGACCCCACCTGAGCTTGCAGCCGACATCGTTGACCGGGGAATCTACCTGTGCGGTGGCGGCGCGCTGCTCCGGGGACTGGACCTCCTGATTAAGGAAGAAACCAGCCTGCCGGTGTTTGTCGCTGAGAACGCAATTGAGAGCGTGGTGTGCGGAGCCGGCCGAGTCCTGGAAAACATTCGGTTGAACGAGAAACTGGTCACAAGAACCAAGTAGGTTGCCCATAGAACCAATGGGCGTCAGACGCACGACGTTTGACGCGAAAGATATGGAGCGTGAGGCGTAAACCAGACAGCACAAAACCGTGGCTCGGCACCTGGCAGGACAGGATAGCCTGGGCACTCATCTTCCTTGGTCTGGTCCTGCTGCTTCTTCCAAAAACAACACGGCTTGCCATCATGATGCCCCTGCAAACAGTGTTCCTTGCTCCGCTGCGCGGGGTCCGCGTGCTGCGCACAACCGTCTCCGGACTCGAAAACGAGA
>JAUWNN010000191.1 GCA_030612625.1 Caldifarciminota bacterium | reverse complement strand
TTGATTGCATGTGTTTCGGGAGTTCGTGGCCAAGTCGTTGCTCGTTCTTCGTTCATGGTTGTCTTTCGTGGATTTCGTGCTTTCGTGGCCAATTCGTTGCTCGTTCTTCGTACATCGTTCTCTTTCGTGGATTTCGTGCTTTCGTGGCCAATTCTATATCGGTTTTCGGGCACTGCGTTGACAGTGCGGGTCTTGGTTTTATAATCCGGTATCGAAGTTCCTTCCAGGCGCAGCGTCTACACCGTTTCCCAGGTCAACCGGCTGGTTGCGGGAATGCTTGAGCAGAGCTTTGCTGATATCTGGATTATAGGTGAAGTCTCAAATTTCAGGGCTTATCCCTCGGGTCATCTTTACTTCGGGCTCAAGGATGAGAAGTCGCAGATTGATGCGGTCTGTTTCCGGTCGGCAGCCCGGCTTCTGAAGTTCGAGCTCGAAGACGGGCTGGCGGTTGTGGGCCACGGCCGGCTCGACCTGTATGCACCGCGCGGCAAGTACCAGGTTGTGCTTGATTATGTCGAGCCCAAGGGACTGGGTGCACTGCAACTGGCTTTTGAGAAGCTCAAGAAGAAACTGGAACAGGAAGGGCTTTTTAGAGAGGAGCGCAAGAAGTCCTTGCCTGTGTTGCCGCGTGTGCTGGGAATCGTCACTTCGCCCGCGGGTGCTGCAATTCATGATATGCTCAGGACTTTGCGGTTACACCGGGCGAGAATGAAAGTGCTGCTCTATCCGGCCCGGGTGCAGGGCGACGGTGCCGGTGCCCAGATTGCTGAAGGTGTGCGATACCTGAATAGCCGCGGGGACATAGATGTTATCATTGTGGGTCGTGGGGGCGGTTCAATCGAGGACCTCTGGTCGTTTAATGAAGAGGTTGTTGCCCGTGCCATAGCCGATTCCAGGGTTCCGGTTGTGTCCGGGGTCGGGCATGAGATTGATTTCACTATTGCCGATTTTGTGGCTGATAAGAGGGCTGCAACACCGACCGCTGCGGCCCAGCTTGTGGCGAAAGGCTGGGAGGAGCTGGCTGACCGGCTGCGCAAAGCAGGGGAGGGGCTGGTTGAGAACTTGGAACAGGCTTTGCTTGATTACGAGCAGCGGCTTGAAGAGCTGGTTCGGCACCGGGCATTTGAGCTGGTACGTGGAAAGCTGGTCGAAGCACGATACCGGATTGAGAAGCTGGTGTCTTCAGCAGAAATGAGTCTGAGGGCCGGATTGAAAGACCGAAGCTCGAGCCTGAATCACCTGAAAGAAAGGCTGATGCGGAGACACCCGGTTGAGAATCTGCTGCGGCAGCGGGCACGGCTGCATCAGTTGATTGACCGGGCGGACCGCAGGGTCGAAGCAACGGTCGAGCAGCGCTGCGGCAGGTTTGGAAAGGCTTCTGCCAAACTGGAGGCGCTGAGCCCCCTGGCCAGCCTGGGCCGAGGTTATTCCATCTGCCGCAAAGAGGACGGCACGGTGGTCAGCCGGATTGGGCAGGTGGTCAAGGGCGAGCGGGTGGATGTCAGGGTGTCAGACGGGGACATTGGATGCAAAGTGCTGGAGTCAAATACACAAGATTCTGGAGGACAATGACTCATGAAAAAAGGCGATAAGTCTGCAAGAAGTATCGACTTTGAGAAGGCTCTGGAAGAGCTTGAGGTAATAGTCAAGCAGCTTGAGGCCGGCAATCTTAGCCTGGAAAAGTCGCTCAAGTTGTTTGAGCGCGGAGTCGGACTGGCCCGGTTGTGCAAGACAAAGCTTGATCAGGCCGAGCTCAAGGTGAGCAAACTGGTCAAGGACAAAGAAGGCCTTTTTCAGGAAGAGCCGTTCGAAGAATAGCCTGACTACCGAACGATATTGAAACGCTGTACGACCGTACCCCTGCCGGTCGTTGCGCGGCAGAAGTAGACACCGGTCGGGGTTTCCGAGCAGTTCCAGGTGTAACTGCCCGAGACGTTTCTGGACATCAGCAGAGAGCCGTCGTTTGCAAAGACCGCCAATCGCGTAAGTGTGGAGGCAGGCGCAAGGTTGAAGGTTACCCTGTTTCTTGCCGGGTTGGGGAAGACCTTGATTCCGGGAATAGAGGATGGTGAAGACCCGGCTATGCCGACTGTACTGCCGATGGTGATTTCGAATCTGACCGATTGCATATAGGTCTGGCCGTCGTCAGTGTAGCTGACTTCAAGGCGCAGGAATATGCGCGTTCCAGGCACGGCGTCCGGCCCAGCCCGGACAAGGAACTGGTTTGCCCGATTGTCGGTTGTGCTCTGTCGCCGGGTGTTGGGAAAACCCTTGATTGAGTCCAGCACCATTACACTACTGTGCTGCGGCACCAGCCTGGCGCTGATGTCACAGGCTGAGTCGAGAGGATGGACCGCCCGGTTCCTGATTGTGAACCAGATATGCGCGGTTTCGCCCGGGTCAAGCTCACCGGTGGAATTGCCAAGGACCGAGTCATTGACCACGACTGAAACCGGGTCGAAATACGCACCTGCGACTTTGGCCAGGTAGTAGAGGTTTGGAACATTCTTGCCACATTCCTCGCGGATGTGAACTGAGTCGTCCCAGCCCCGCCAGAAACTGGTGGAAAGCTCGCATAGAAAGGTGTAGCTCGTGAATTTGCCTGCGCTGTCGCAGTATTCCCAGTCACTGGCTATTCCGTTGCACGGGTAAAGAGTCCGGGCTATCTGGCCGGTGCGGCTGGACCGGTAGTTGTTGTTCATCCTGAAAGTGTCAACCATTTCCTGGAGCAGTTCCTTTTCGGGCGGGTCTATTCGGTCGTACCCCCAGGGATACAGGTTGTACTGGCCATAGGTGTGATAGTCCAGGCAGGTGCGGAACTTGTTCTCAAGCACCAGGTCCCGGATTACGGCTGCGGCCGGCTCGCTGAAAGGGTGAGGGCCGCGGTACTGCCAGCTTGAGGGGTTGGGCGAGGAGCCCTGGTCATCATATGCCCACTTGTATGCGTAGTTGCGATTCAGGTCCACGCCGATTCCTCCTGGGTATGGATGCCGGTTCTTGCGCCAGTTGGAACTGGCCCCGCCCGAATCTGAGTTGTAGATGTACCCGTCCGGGTTCTCCACCGGCACAAGGAATATCTCACGGTTGTCTATGAGCCACTTTGACAGCGAGTGCCGGTCGCTTCCGTACTCGGAGAGAATTCTTGCTGCGAACGTCATCACGCAAGAGGTGGTCATCGGCTCGCGCGCATGAATCGCGCCGTTGAAGAAACAGGCCGGTTCGTTTTCGGACTGGTCCGGGTTATCCGATATCTTCAGGCACCAGATAGGCCGGCCCTGGTGGCTGTTACCCAGGCTGTACTTGTGGCAGATGTTCGGGAACCTGGCCACGAAAGAATCGAGCGAATCCTGCATCTCCCAATAGGTAAGGAAGAACCCGAAGTCGCGGCCTCCGTCCGGGTCGTCAGAGTCCACGCCGGTCTCGGCATAGAACTTGTCGCGGATGTCGTGCCAGGTGATTTCGGTCTCAAGACCGCAAGCCCGGATTCGGGCCAGTTGCTCGGTGTCGGTGTTGATGACAAGGTGCCTACCGCGCGCGTCCTGGTCCCGGGTGCAGATGTCCAGTTCCCCGGCAAGGTCACCAAGTTGGTCAAGCGTGCCGGCATTGTTGAAATAGACCTTTGCTTCCATTCTGGTTCCGGTGGAGCCAGGTGCGGCTGTGGCCAGAAACAGGCCAGGAATCAGGGCTATCACAAAGGCGCGCAAGGTTCCTCCTTGGCTGGCAGTGCCATGGTGCTGAAGGACAAGGCTTTATGCAACATCAATTCTCCTCAGGCCTTTTCAGGTTAGCCTCGCAATTGGGCCAAGTCAAGCCATAAGGGTGGCGATAATTTCTGCTTGACAAAGGTTGCTGGTATACTACAGTATTTCGGGTGGACTTCGCCGCGCCAAAGGCGTGGTGCGGTTTTTTTGCGCGACCTGAGTGATTGGTCGCCAATGTGGATATCTTTGGGATATCCAGGAGTGAGAGATACAAAGGAGGTCTGGGATGTCGCGAAAGCGAAGTACCACAAGACTTCTGGTTGTGGTGCTGGCGGCAGGGATTGCTCTTGCCGGCAGCAACTCAGGGGTGAGTGAGCCCAACCAGGATGTTCGTGACTATGACCGGGCGACGGAGTCGCCCGGACTCTGGAGCCCGGAGGGGTTGTTCGGCCTGTGGGCTCCTGAAGATGAAATCGTTGTATTCCGTACTGAGAATTCTAAGACCTTTGTCAATCATGACGGAACCAGGACACTGGTGCTGGGGTCTGTGTTTCATCGTATGGACGAATCCGGCAACTGGGTTGACCTTCGGGAGAGCGAGGTGCGCGTTTCGAACACCGACCAGCAGTTGGCGAAGCAACCTGCGACTCGAAGCTGCGGCAGAAGGAGGTAGCAATGGGACCCATCATACTCTGCGCGTGTCTGCTGCTGCAGGCCAGCAGCATCCAGACTGACTGGACCGGCGGGCCCGGCGTCACCGGCCCGGTGAGCGACTTCGGCTTCGCCTTCTACAGTTCGGACAGCGTCTCATACGCGTCAAGCGGGATGATCATTCCGGTAGTCACCTCCCACAGTTCTATCACCGATTGGACCGAGCACGTCGTTGAAAACAACTGGAATATCGACGGGCATGGCGCTTTGCGCCCGGCCGACTTTGACGCGGACGGCGATTTCGACCTGGCTGGAGCCATAAGGGGTCTGGACGTCATCCGCCTGTATCGCAACGACCTAGTCGAGCCCGGAGTCGACACGTTCGTCCCCCAGACAGACCTGCCGGTGTCGGTCCACAAGTACTACATCACCTGGGTGGGGGACTTCGACGATGACGGGCGGCCGGATGTCGTGGTGCCGGGCGACAGCATGTTCTGGTTCAAGAACAACGGTAACTGGAACTTCACCAAGAACTACATCGGATACTGGGACCACAGGGGCGACATCAATGCCTGCGACGTGGGCGATGTCGATAACGACGGCGACCTGGATATCGTTGCCGGCATCAGGCCGTTGCTGCTCTGGCGCAACAACGGCGACATGACCTTTGTCCCCGAGTCCATTACCGAGGGCCGGTTCTGGCGCGCGAAGCTGGGCGACCTGAACAACGACAGCTACCTCGACCTCCTGGCGACCGACCAGGTCTACCTCAATCCGGGCCCAAGCAACCCGGGCGTCTTCTCAGACCCGCCGGACTGGGACGCTGGTTTCCCCGACGGCGCAATCGACGGAAACTGGATTGCGGATTTCGACGGCGACAACATAAGAGACCTGCTATTGTGCAGTCAGTGGCCTAATACGGGCCTTGCGCCGGCGATCTACTGGTACGAGAACGACGGCAACGGCGCCAGCTATACCCCGCATGAAATCGTCACCGGCCGGATGGCCAAGGCCCACGGCGACGCGGCAATCGCCGAGGACATGGACCTTGACGGACGGACCGATGTTGTCGGCGGCTACTCCCGCATCGGCTACTTCCACCAGTATCCGCTGGGTGAGTTCACACTGGTGACCGTGGACCCGTCCTTTGGTGGGTCGGGCGGGTGTCACTGGGTGGATGTCGAGAATCTCGGGCGGCAACCCGGCGGGATCAAGTTCACCAAGGACATCATGGCCAGCGGCACCGGCCAGTTCCACTGGTGGGAGAACGGGCTGGACGAGGCCTTTTCGAGGAACGCCTGGCTCGTATCGTCAATCCTCGATGCCGGCAGTCCTTCCGACTGGCAGTGGTTTGTCTGGCAGGCGAACCGCCCAGCGGGGACCGAGCTCGACTTCTACGTCCGGACCGGCACGACCGCCGGGCAGTGCACGCTCAACATCTGGCAGGGCCCGTTCTCGGTCACGACCGGGATTGAGGTCGACAGCGTAGACATCGGGCCATACACAACACCGGGCGATCGCTACTTCCAGTACCGGGTGTTCATGGCCGGCTACAACGAGGTGCAACCGTGCCTTGCGCCAGTCGCCTACGAAGTCAGGGTCGTGTTTGACAACG
>JAUWNN010000128.1 GCA_030612625.1 Caldifarciminota bacterium | reverse complement strand
GTAAAACCCATCCCGAACTCATCCTGCCAAGTGGCCTGTCCGGCCGGAGTGAATGTGAAAGCCTATGTCGGGCTCATCTCGGCACACGAGTTCGAAAGGGCGCTTGAAGTCGTCCTGGAGAATAACCCCTTGCCCGGAATCTGCGGCCGGGTCTGCACCCATCCCTGCGAATCGGAATGCCGCCGCGCCGAAATAGACGCACCGGTCGCGATCCGGTCCCTCAAGAGATTCATAGCTGACTACGCTCTTGACTCTCCACCGGTCCGGCTCCCGAAGCAGACTGTGAAAAGGAAGGAAAAGGTCGCTGTCGTAGGCTCAGGCCCAGCCGGAATCACCGCAGCCAACGACCTTGTCCGAATCGGGTACAGAGTAACCGTTTTCGAAACCCTTTCCAAACCCGGCGGCATGCTGCGCGTCGGGATTCCACCTTTCCGCCTTCCCCACAACATCATTGACCACGAAATTGACTCCATTGCCAGACTGGGCGTGAGAATAGAAACCAACACCCGGATAGATAACCCGATCGGACTTCTGTCCCACAAGTTCGCAGCCGTATTCTACGCAATAGGCGCGCACACCGGCATCAAGTTAGGGCTTGAACTGGAGGATGAACTTGAAGGTGTAATTGACTGCCTAGGATTCCTTCGGGCTGCCAATCTGGGAAAGGCAAAACCGCTGCAGGGCCGGGTGCTGGTAATCGGCGGCGGCAACTCCGCGATTGACTCAGCCCGCACCGCACTCCGCCTGGGTGCACGCCAGGTTCAGATTCTCTACCGCCGCACCAGAAACGAGATGCCGGCCGACCCCGAGGAAATCGAAGATGCGCTGGCCGAAGGAATCAGAATCGAATACCTGGTCCAACCCCGGGAGCTGCTGCACAAGAACAGCCGGGCTACCGGTCTTCGCTGCATCAGAACCAGGCTGGGAAAACCGGATGCCAGCGGCAGACGCCGGCCCGTGTCCATCCCTGGCTCTGAATTCACCACTTCCGCCCGGCTCATTATCAAAGCTATCGGCCAGCACCCCGACACCGAATCCCTTGCCGGTTCTCCGGTTTCCCTGACCGGCAGAGGCACAGTTGAAGCTGACCCCACAACCTGTGCCACCACAGTTCCCGGCTTGTTTGCCGGCGGTGATGTCGTGACCGGCCCGGCAACAGTAATAGATGCCATTGCTGCCGGCCACCGTGCCGCACGCAGCATCCACGCTTTCATCACCAGGCATAACCCAACCACTTCTGTCTCTGGCTCGCGCGAAATGGAAATGCTCATCCCGAGTCTGACCGCAGTGCTTGCGGACAGAATGAAACCCCGCAAGCTTTCAGCCCGGGCACGTAAGAGCTTTAATGAAGTTGAGCAACCACTCACAGAATCTGAAGCCGTGGCTGAGGCAAGCCGGTGCCTGCGCTGTGGCCCGTGTACCGAGTGCGTCCGGTGCCAGCCCCAGTGCCCGAAAAGGCAGGTCGCCCTCACCCTTCCGGATTCCGAAGACGAGTTGCTGGTCCGAATTCCCGCGCTTCAGGCGGTGTTCCCTGACCCGACCCGGCCAAGGACCGCCATAGTCAACCGGCCTGGTGCCAAGCCGGTGCAGCTCGAAGCAGTGCCGGTCCTGAGTTGGGTTGACCCTGAACTGTGCCGGGCCTGCGGCCAGTGCGTTGAAACCTGCGCGCATGAAGCCATAGACCTGGTGGAATGGCGCAATGGGTTGAAAACGGCACAGGTTGACCCCGACCGCTGCCACGGCTGCGGCAACTGCCTTACCGTGTGCCCGAGCGGTGCGCTTCATGACCGGCCCAGAGCTGAGGTTATCTGCAATGAGTGAAACTACGGGACGACGCAGAGCGCCAGTCCGAAAAAGGAACAAGCAAATCCCGATTGGATTCCCGCGCTCTGAGCACGGGATTGTAGTGTTTGCCTGCATCTCTGCCCTGAACAGGCTGCCCGACACCAGCACCGAAAACACAGTTGAGGTCAACCGGTTGATGTGCATCGGTCGGGTCAACGCCGGAATGATACTCGAGGCCGTTGAAAAAGGCGCACAAAAGGTTCTTGTTCTCGGGTGTGATGAATCATCTTGTCGGCACCAGAACGGAGCTCAGCTTGCCTTTGAGCAGGTTCAGCTTGCGCGAAACCTGTTCCATACATTGGGTCTTGAATCGAATCTGGTAACTCTGGAACTGGTCAGCCGAAACGGCACTTCGGTCTCAGTGCCTGTGCAGGAAGCCGGGGTTCAGAAGGAGCCCTCGTGAATCGGAGCGCAGCCCAGAGTGCCGCCCAGCACAACCCGGAACTGCTCCAGGATGCCTGGACCTGCCAGGGATGCGGCAAGTGCACCGCGGTATGCCCGGTCAGCCGCACCGGGCTCGGCTTTTCTCCCCGCCGGCTCATCCAGAAAGCAGTCCAGGACAATGTGGACACGGTCCTGCCGGACCGGGCACTTTATGCATGTCTTGGCTGCGACCGCTGCACTCAGGTATGCAAATCCGGAATCAGCATCTCTGGCCTGATGCTGAAACTCAGGGCACTGGCTTATAAACAGGGCATCGCCGGCAAACCGGCCCATGCCGGCGTCCTGCAGAGCCTGATGCGCATAATGGCGAGCGGCAGCGCGGCTCCTCAGAACCGGCTGGAATGGCTTGATTCCTCCCTCTCGGTTGCAGACCAGGGAGACGTGCTTTACTTTGTCGGCTGCGCCCCGTACTTCGAAACAGTATTCAACTATCTCGGTGTTCAGCCGCTGCGTACCGCACGCAACGCAATCCGGCTTCTGAACCATATCGGCATCAAGCCGGTTCTGCTCCCGGACGAACGGTGCTGCGGCCACGACCTGCTCTGGCTGGGCGACGTGGACAACTTCAAGAAACTCGCCGAGCGCAACCTTACTCAAATCAAAGCCGCTCAAGCCCGGACCGTCGTCTTCTCCTGCCCTGAAGGTCTACGCACATTCAAACTTGACTATCCCCGGTATTTCGGTTCCCTTGAGTTCGAGGTGCTTCACATCAGCGAGTTTCTGACATCCGGTACAAACGGCCAACTCAAACCCGGTGCTCTTTCCACCCGTGTTGCGTATCACGACCCTTGCCGGCTCGGCCGGCATCTCGGCATCTACGACCCGCCCAGGAAGCTGCTCGAATCCATCCCCGGACTCGAACTGGTCGAGATGAAACACACCCGTGAAGCCGCGACCTGCTGCGGCGGAACCTGCTGGATTGAGTGCGGCGCTGCGGTCAAGTCGCTCCAGAATGAGCGGCTGGATGAAGCCCGCTCAACCAAAGCTGACCGGCTTGTCACCGCCTGCCCGAAATGCGACATCCACCTTCGCTGTGCCCTTGTCAATGCTGAATCCGACACCGGTCCGGCAATCACCAACATCGTTGACCTCGTGGCCGAATCCCTCAGACTGACAGAACCAGCCAAGCCCAGGAAGGCCGCCAAGCATACCCGGAAAGGAGGTGAAGCATATGCCGGATGAACCAAAAGTCGGACTATTCATCTGCCATTGCGGCACCAACATCGCAGGCACTGTTGATGTCCAGAAAGTGGCCGAGTTTGCCAAGACCCTCGAGAATGTCGAGCATGTCGCCACCAGCAAGTACGCCTGCTCAGACCCGGGTCAGAAAGAAATTCAGCAGGCCATCACCGAACACAGCCTGAACCGGATAGTGGTGGCCGCCTGCACGCCAAGGATGCACGAACCGACCTTCCGCGCCTGCTTGCAGCAGGCCGGGCTCAGCCCGTTCCTGCTTGAAATGGCCAACATCCGTGAAGGATGCTCCTGGGTTCATCTCCGTGAACCGCAGAAGGCCACGCGCAAAGCATGCGACCTGGTCAGGATGGCGGTTGCCAAAGCAAGGCTTCTCGAGCCCCTGACCGAGCGAAAGTTTCCGGTCAAGCAGGCGGCCCTGGTTGTCGGCGGTGGTATCGCCGGAATCCAGGCTGCGCTCGACATTGCGGATTCGGGCCGCAAAGTCCATCTTGTGGAAAAGGAGCCGTGCCTGGGCGGCACCATGGCCCAGCTTAATAAGACCTATCCGACAATGGACTGCGCCATATGAATACTCGCGCCAAAGATGGCGGATGTCGGTCGACATCCCAATATCGAACTCCTGACCCTTTCTGAAGTCAAGGAGGTTTCAGGCTATGTGGGCAACTTCAAGGTCAAGGTAATCAGGCATGCCCGGTTCGTGGACGAGAAAGAGTGCACCGCGTGCAACGAGTGCGTTGACGTCTGTCCTCAACTCAAGCCCGACGAATTCAACCTCGGCCTGACACAGCGCCGGGCTATCTATCAACCATTTCCCCAGGCCATTCCTGCCGCCTATGTCCTGAATATTGACGACTGCCTGGGCCGCAACCCGATAGCCTGCGGCAAATGCGCCCAGGCCTGCGAAAAGAACTGTATCGACCTGGACGCTACAGACCAGGAACTCGAATTCGAAGTCGGCACCATAATCGCAGCCACCGGCATGGAGCCGTTCGACCCGATTGGGATAACCGAATTCGGGTATGGCCGATTCCCCAATGTCCTGACCGCTCTGGAATTCGAGCGGCTGGCCTCTTCAGGTGGCCCGACCGGCGGCCAGGTCCACCGGTTCAGCGACGGCCGCAAGCCTGAAAGCATCGCTTTCATCCAGTGCGTCGGGTCCAGATGCCAGGAACCCGGCAACCCCTACTGCGGCAACATCTGCTGCATGAACACCATCAAGGACACACTGGTAATCAAAGACCAGTGGCCGGACATTGATGTAAAGGTGTTCTACATTGACCTCCGGGCATTCGGCAAAGGGTTTGAAGAAATGCTCCAGCGGTCCCGGACGCGCGGGGTCAAGTACATCCGCGGAATCCCGGGCGAAATCGAGAACGGTTCGAGAAACGGCAGCCTCACCCTTCATGTCGAGAACACCGAGGTCGGCCGCCTGGAAAAGCACGACGTAGAAATGGTGGTCCTGGCGACCGGTGTCCAGCCCCGGGCCCAGGCAAAAGACCTCCAGCAACTCCTTTCCCTCCAACTCCATCCCGATGGTTTTCTGCTCGAGGCCCATCCCAAGCTCCAGCCGGTTGACTCTCCGGTGCGCGGGATTTACTACGCCGGTTGTGCTGAAGGCCCCAAAGACATCAAAGAATCGGTAACCCAGGCCAGTGCCGCGGCCGGCCGTGCCGTCCGGCTCATGAGCCAGGGCTCGATCACAGCCGAACCCTATACGGTCGCGGTCGACACCGACAAGTGCAAAGCCTGCGGCATGTGTCTCAAGGTTTGTCCGTACAACGCATTCGACTGGGAAAAGGGTGCGCCGGCCAAGCCGATTGAAGCACTCTGTGCTGGCTGCGGCACCTGCGCGGCCGAATGCCGGTTCGACGCAATCACTTCCCACCAGTTCACCAACGAGCAACTCATGGCCCAGACAGAAACAGCTCTGGCTGACGACTCCCAGAACAAGACAGTGGTGTTTGCCTGCAACTGGTGCTCCTATGCCGCCGGTGACACCGCCGGAGTATCAAGATTCCAGTACCCGGCCAACCAGGTTCTCATCCGCACGATGTGCTCCGGCAGGGTGGATGAGAAGTTCGTGCTTCGGGCTTTCGAACTGGGCGCACCGGTCGTGCTCGTTTCCGGCTGCCACTTTGTGGACTGCCACTACATTGACGCCAACCGCCACACCCAGAAGCGGGTTGAGAAGCTCTGGGACAAACTGGAGACTCTGGGAATAAGGCCGGAGCGGCTGCAGCTTGAGTGGATCTCCTCGGCTCAGGGCCGGCGCTTCGCTGAAGTCATGGAAGCGGTCGAGAAGCTCCGCTCCGAAGTGACGGGAAAGGAAATCGCCTACACCAAACGTATCCTGAAACAGATACGCAAACCCAAAGCGAGGAAAGGTGCCTGATTCAAAACCGAAACCCGAAACACAATCGGCCCCATTCAAATGCCTCCGCTGCGGCAGCCGGTTCGAACTGCCCTACACCCCGGGCAAGATTGAGGAACGCACCTGCCCGAACTGCGGCAGCAACAGCGTCAGGAGAATCAAAGAAAAGAAAACCGGACAAAGTGGCTGAGGCGGCAGGCAATTAGCGGTTCAAGCTTGACCCTGGAATCATTCTACTCGCTCATGGAGGCAACCCGTGACATCCGGCGCACTATCGTCGAGCAGTACCTGGGTGCGGAAACAGTGGAGCGTGAAGCTGTCGAGTCACTCCGCAACGCGCTTGTAACTCTGGAATCTATTCCTCACGAAGCAGGAACATATCGTGTCAATCTCACTGGAACCCGCACGGTCGGACTCGATTTGCGGTACGAGATCGGGGAACTACGCAAGGACATCACGTTCCTGGAACAGGGAGAAGACGGTCTGTACGAATATCTCACCCATCTCCATCCCAGGTTCTGGGATTATGTTAATGCAGGTGTAGCGCGCCTGAAAGGCACACATTTTCATGTCTTCGCCACCGACCGCGACGGAACCATCAACAATTATTGCGGGAGATACCGTTCGTCCATTCAGTCCGCTTATAACGCGGTGTTTCTCGCTCGATTTGCTCGAGCTTGTGCAGACCACTCAGTCATTGTCACCTCGGCCCCGCTTTCCGGTCCAGGTATTATCGATGTGACTACGAGCCCGGCAGACACATTCATCTATGCAGCATCAAGAGCCCGGGAATTCCTTGACACTGAGGCGAAGCGGCACACGTTCCGTATCAGTGATGAACAAAATCAGAAAATCACAGACCTCAACGAACGGTTGAAAGAACTTGTCAAGCAGCCAGACTTTCAGAAGTTCTCCTACATTGGTTCAGGTCTTCAATGCAAGTTCGGGCAGACAACCATAGCCCGCCAGGAAATAGGTCATTCAATCCCGAATGATGAATCGGCAGCGTTTCTGAAACTCATCCAGCGAACCGTCCGCAATCTCGACCCTGAGCAGCACTTCTTCCGGATTGAGGACACGGGACTGGACATAGAAATCACACTCGTCATCGAGAAACCCGGTGGGAAACAAAGGGATTTCAACAAAGGCGACGGACTACTCTTTGTTGACCGGGAGCTCAGCTTACCGCTGAGTCTCGGACCAAACCTTATCTGCGGAGACAACATCCCTGACCTTTCAATGGTTCAAGTTTCACTGGACAAAACATCCAGAACAGCAGCCGGTTTCGTGACCGAAAGCCCGGAACTGCGGGACAAAGTTACAATTCTCTGTCCTGATTCTGTCATCGTCCCGGCGGTTGATATGCTGGTGACTATTATGCACAAACTGTCACAGAACATGTGATGTCTGTGGAGCGCTTCTGAGGAAAAGGCGAGTGAGCAAGCTGCATTTCAAAGGTGCCATTCTTGACCTGGACGGCGTGGTCACCGATACCGCCCATGTCCACAACACGGCGTGGAAAACCATGTTTGATGAATACCTTAAGGCAAAGTCAGACAGCGAGAGCACTCCATTTGTCCCGTTTGACCCGGAAAAAGACTATCCCCGGTATATCGATGGAAAACCCCGGTATGAAGGAGTAAAGTCATTCCTCGCATCGCGCGGAATCGAACTCCCGTTTGGCGATGTCAATGACTCTGCTGATAGAGAAACCGTGTGCGGGCTTGGTAACAGAAAGAATGCCATGTACCGCGAGATCATAGCAAAAGAAAAACCCCGCGTTTTCCCTTCCTCGGTGACATTCGTGAAAGAACTGAAAGAACGCGGCGTAAAGGTGGGCGCTGCCACCTCAAGTGCGAATGCACAACTGATTCTGCAAAAAGTAGGGTTGGAAGACCTATTTGAGACCAGAGTGGATGGAATCGTTTCCCGTGAACTCGGGCTGAAAGGAAAACCCGAGCCTGATATCTTTGTTCAGGCAGGGCAGAACATGGGGTTGAAGCCGCATGAATGCATCATGGTTGAGGACGCAATCTCAGGGGTGAGTGCAGGGAGGAAAGGTAACTTCGGGATGGTCCTCGGTGTAGCCCGCCACATCAACGGTGAAGTGCTGCTTGCGTATGGTGCAGACAAGGTCGTAACCGACCTCAGCGGGATTACATTGGACGAGATTGACGACTGGTTTTCCAAAAAGATAAAGGAAGATGTCTGGCATCTCACCTATCAGGATTTCAATCCCGAGGAGGAGGGACTTCGTGAGACTCTGTGCACTGTTGGGAACGGCCATTTCGGCACCCGCGGGTGTCTGGAAAGCGAAACCGCGTCAGACACCCACTATCCGGGAACCTATATCGCCGGCGTGTACAACAGGCTTCCCAGCAACATTCACGGGAAGACTATTTACAACAACGACTTGGTCAACTGCCCCAACTGGGTTCTCATCCAGTTCAAGATAGGCGCGGGTGATTTTGTCAACCCGCTCAAGATGGAGCTCCTGCATTACCGGCAGACTCTCAATATGCGAGATGGAGCGCTTGAACGAGACCTGGTCTGCAAAGACAAACTCGGCCGGCTCACCCGGATAAGGAGCAAACGCATCGCGAGCATGGCTGACCCCCA
>JAUWNN010000224.1 GCA_030612625.1 Caldifarciminota bacterium | reverse complement strand
AAAACCACAACACCCTCCGCATCAGAAGTAGAGTAATGAATCGCTTCTTCGCTCTTGACCCGCCATTTCTCCCGGCCGGTCTTTGCATCCACCGCGTAAAGATTGCCGTCCATACTTCCGAAGAAGACCAGCGAGTCGGCCACAGCAGGACAGGAGTTGACTTGGCCTTCGGTCTTGAACCGCCACTTCTCCTGTCCGGTCTTCGCGTCCAGCGCATAAAGACAGTGGTCCCGGCTGCCGAAATAGACCAGCCCAGAAGCGACCGCAGGAGACGATTCTATCCCGTCACCGGTTTTGAACCGCCACTTTTCCTGTCCGGTCTTCGCATCTACCGCATAGAAATTGCCGTCAATGCCACCGACATAAACCAGTCCGCCCGCCACCGCCGGGGACGAATGAACCCCGTGGCCGGTCTCAAACTTCCACTTCAATCCGGTTAATCGGTGAACCGCTTTGCCTGAGTAGTGTCCGGTACGCTGCGGATTCGCCCGGAACATCGTCCAGTCCGAACTTGCGGTTGACGTATCACCAACGGTGCGAGCTTTGCGCACCCCACAGGACATTCCACCAATCGAATCAGTTTTCCCGCAGCCCAAGGACAGCAACAACCCAATGCCTGCAATTGCTACTATCCTTATCAGCTTTCCCACTATTGCACCTCCCTATCATTATTGACCCAGTTCAGTGCTGGCCGGTCCTGAACTTGCCAGCCGACATGCAAGCACTCAAAGGATAACATCTCAAGTCAAGAATGCATGAAGTGACATCTTCTGTCAAGCAAATCCGTTTCTGTAATATGAAAACGGCAACCCTATCGCCTGTGGTCGAGAAGCCATTGCCTTTCCGACCACCCAAGTGCGACCGGCAGACCAGTGACCAAGCCGGGTCTCCAGCTACAGCGGCCCGAGCTTTCGGAACGCCTTTTCCAGCCTGGCAATCTCGCGATGATGGGTCATGTCCAGGTGCAGCGGAGTGACCGACACATAGCCGGAATAGACCGCTTCGAAGTCTGAGCCCCTGGTTTCTGCAAACGACATCTCGCCGTCAATCGTGTATGAGACTCCGCCATCAGGCAGAGCTTGTCTGATGGCCATGTCCTCATAGATACGCCGGCCCAGTCTGGTCACTCTGACACCCTTGACATCAGTGGCCGGAATGTTGATATTGAGCAGAGTCTTCCTGGACAGCAGGCCACGCAGCAGCAAAGGCATCAGGCCCCGCACCAGCTCAACGGCCACTTTGCGGTTCTTGCCCGCCTCAAGATATGAAACAGCTATCGAAGGCATGCCCAGCATCGCCCCTTCAATCGCCGCAGCCACAGTACCCGAATAGAGAACGTCATCCCCAAGGTTCGGGCTGTCGTTGATGCCGGAAACGACAAGGTCAATGGAACGCTTCAGGATGCCGTGGTGGGATATCAGCAGGCAATCGGTCGGAGTGCCGTGAACCGCGAACCAGCGCGGCCGCAGCTTCCACACCCTTATCGGCTTGCGCAGACTGAACGAATGACTTGCCGCAGACTGATTGACTGCCGGCGCTACTACATGAACCCGACCCATCCGCTTCAGCCCGTCATACATGTCTCTCAGCCCTGACGCCTCAATCCCATCGTCATTAGTCAAGAGAATCAGCGGCCGCTTGACTTTTTCTGACATCAACTAGGTATACTGTTATGTTTCAGGCTGTCAACAGCGAAAGTCCTCGGCGTGATGTTCTATAATCCCGGCAGAATCGGCGGCGGTCTTGAGAGGAGCAGAACCTCCTTGCTGCCCGGCAGAAGCGCTACGCACAACAGGCATCTCTGAAACGGGTTTTCAGGATATTTCATCGCAGAATCCTGCCTCAATCCATTTTACAATATCGTCTAATGAGCCCAGGCTGGATGCCCAAGTGACCGATAACCGGCCAGTAAGGCTAAATATGCTGTAAGTTGCGCACTTAGGGGTAGAAAAGGCGACCGAAAAATGATACCTGGGGGTCGTCCCCCTCATGCTTTCCCAGGTCATTCAGAAGGTCGCTTTCTCGGTCCTTGGGAGGGTCATTTCCTGAACTCCCTGGAAGGCCTTCTGCACGGTCCTCAGGTGTGTGCTTTCCCACGCCACTTGCCCAGCCATCTGAACTGTAGCCTGGTCGGTCCCTTGCCTGGTCATCTGACCCGCCACTCTCCGCAAGCCCTGGCCCGTAATTCCCCAAGTCCCTGTCCAGGTGCTTCCCCAGGTAATTCTGCGGGTGCCTTGGTCCACTGCTGTCCAGGCATCCTGCCATGTCCTTCTGACAACCCCTGTCCTGGCACCATGCCTGGCTTCCTGGCCGGCTTTCCCATCCACCACTTCTGTCCGGCGATTTCCAGAACAGGTTCTTCGACCGTTCATCCCCGGATGACAACCAACTGAAGTCCTGGCTTCTGCCCGATGCCCTGCCTGTTCCCGAAAACCGATATAGGATTGGCCACGAAAGAAGGATGCCGCTGCGCGGCAGACTTCGAAATGAAAAGGGATTTCCATTTTGACCCGGCCTCGGGCTCAGTGCCGTCCAATCCACGAAAGACAAACAGAAGAGGGTTCAAGGATTCAAGGGGCCAAGGGTTCAAGTCTAGAACCCTAGAACCCTGGAACCCTAGAACCCTTTTTTATGCTGCTTCTCCGTTTCGTGTTCTTCGTGTCTTCGTGGCTCTATTTCGGTTCTTGGGACAACAACCCGAGTTGACAGTTTGGGCTCATCGGCTAAAATCACTCTCCGAGGCGGCGTATCTCAGTTGGCTAGAGCAGGAGAATCATAATCTCTGTGCCAGGGGTTCGAGTCCCTTCGCCGCCACTGGACGAGAACGAAGGAAGGGTTCCAGGGTTCTAGGGTTCCAGGGTTCCAGTGCCGCCCACTTGTTCTGCGTCCTCGCAGGTGCCGTCCGACGGCTCAACCCTTGGCCCCTTGACCCCTTGAATCCTCTTATATCCTAACAGGAGGTAGAATGGGCCTGGAACAGAGCAAAGCGAAATACGTCTGGATAAACGGCAAGTACGTCCCCTGGGACGACGCCAAAATCCACATCTGCTCCCACATAATCCACTACGGCACCGGGGTGTTTGAGGGAATCCGCTGCTACAAGACCCCAAAGGGACCGGCCGTCTTCCGGCTCGGAGACCACATAGAAAGACTGTTCAACTCGGCGAAGATTTACCGGATGGACATCCCTTATACCAGGGGACAAATCATCAAGGCAGTCATTGACCTTATCAATAAGAACGAGCACGACGAGTGCTATGTCCGGCCAATCGTGTACCGGGGCTACCACGAGCTCGGAGTCAACCCGTTCAACTGCCCGGTTGATGTTGCGCTCATCACCTGGTACTGGGGCAAGTATCTCGGGCCTGAGGCTTTGGAGAAGGGCGTTGACGTAATGGTATCATCCTGGAACCGGATGGCGCCCAATACTTTCCCGGCAATGAGCAAGACCTGCGCCAACTACATGAATTCCCAACTCATCAAAATGGAAGCCTTGAAATACGGCTTTGTCGAAGGAATCGCACTTGACGTCAGCGGATTTGTCAGCGAAGGCTCGGGCGAAAACCTGTTCCTGGTGCACAAGGGCGTGATTCATACGCCGCCTTTGCACGCCACCATCCTGCCCGGGATTACCCGGCACAGCGTCATCACCCTGGCGCGTGAGTTGGGCTATGAAGTCACCGAAACGATGATGCCGCGCGAGATGCTCTACATTGCGGATGAAGTGTTCTTCACCGGCAGCGCAGCCGAAGTGACGCCGATAAGGTCCATTGACAAGATTCAGGTTGGCGAGGGCAAGTGCGGCCCGATTACCAAGAAGCTCCAGCAGGAGTTCTTCAAAGTCATAGACGGCAAACGGGAAGACAAGTACAACTGGCTGACTTTTGCCCGGTAAAAAAGATGCCGCTACGCGGCAGACTCTGATAATGCAATGGACGTTGGACGGGCATTGGAATTGAAATCCGGAATCGGGAAATCCGAAGACCCGCCGAAGGCGGCGGGAAAGAGTTCATTCATTCGGCCCGGCGCAAAGCGCCGTGGCCAGATGAGAATCGCAATCGGCTCGGACCACCGGGGTTTCCGGCTTAAGGAAAAACTCAAGACGCATCTGGCCGGCCGCGGTCACACCGTGATGGATATGGGAACCGACAGCAAGGAACGGACTGACTATCCTGTGTTCGCGTTCCGAGTTGCCGAAGCGGTCCGGCAACGCCGGGTTCAGCGGGGAATACTGATTTGTGGCACCGGAATCGGGATGTCAATGGCCGCCAACCGGGTTCAGGGTGTAAGGGCGGCCCTTTGCAACGACCTCGGTCTCGCCCGGATGTCCCGTCTTCATAATAACGCCAATGTGCTCTGTCTGGGCGGAGACATACTGTCCCAGCAAAAGGCAAGAGGCATAGTGAACCTGTGGCTTCGGACTCCATTTCAAGGCGGCCGGCACCGCACACGGCTGAGGGCATGGGGACACGATACGGAATCATGTCCCCATCCCGCCCATCTGTGCTAATCGGTGGTTGTCCGTGAAAGAAACCGGCCGCTACCGGAGATAGAGACCGAGCAGCGCGACCGCTACCGGAACCCCAATCGCGCTCAGGACTTGCAGATAGTCCTGCCACCATCTCAAGGCTACCCGCGGCACAATAACCTTGTCGCCCGGTTCAACAACAGGGTCATTCCTCACCGCTATGTGCCGGCCGCTACGGTTTATATGCGCCGTTCGCATATGGGCATAGTGAGTCGGCCCGCCTGCCTGGCCGATGTAGTCGCTTGCCCGCTGGTTGGGCGTAAACAGGAAAGGCCCTGGATTGATAACCTCTCCTTCCACATAAACCAGAGTGTTGAGGGGCGGGACCACCAGGATATCAGAGTTCATCATCTCGATGTTCTGAGTAGAGTCATACTCAAACAT
>JAUWNN010000245.1 GCA_030612625.1 Caldifarciminota bacterium | reverse complement strand
TGCTACTGAAGATCGCGTATGCTGTGTGGCGAGACCGGAGCAATTACAATGAAGACCGTCACTTGGCTCAAATCATGCGCCACCGTATGAGGCTAACATCAAGCTCTGTTTGACATAGTGAGTCTTTGTGTTCAATGTCCTGCTTGGCGTTCTTGGCGGCCTTGGCGGTTTTCCTCTGTGTTCATCTGTGGTTCACTTCTTTCCGCTGTATTCCGTCTTCCCGGCAGAGGCGGTCCGGTCCCCGGCCTGGTGCGGGGCGCCCGGGGTCGGGGTTGGGAAAAACTGCCAGTCGTTCTGCCCGTCAGGATACCGGCCGTACGAAGTGTCGGTTCGCTGCGGGCCGAAGCTGGTAGTGTCGATGGCATAATTGCTCAGACTGTCGGTATCGAAAAGCCCCAACTGTTCGCCTGAGCTCGCGCTAAGGTTGAACCCGGCATGCAGCGGGCCTTCGGACTCCTCGTTGTCGGCCCAGATGAGCAGGAACCCGCGCGCAGTGATGCTGGTGTCCGGGAAACTCCACTTGGTTGGAGCCGAAAGGTTGTCGGTGAGGTACATGCCGAAAAGGCTGATGTCGGTTTCCCCGGCATTGTACAGCTCAATCCAGTCATCGTAGTCGCCCTGCTCATCGGCAAGCACCGAGTCGTTCGATGCCAGGAACTCGTTAATAAACAGAATCCCCATGAGCCGCGACACGCCGGCCACGTTCGCCGCACCCGGAGTCGGGGCCGAAAGAAGGTACCAGTCGCTGCCCCCGTCCGGAAGACGGCCATACGAAGTGTCGGTCCGTTGCGGTCCGTAGCTCAAAGAGTCCACGAGCAAGGTGTGCAGGGCGTCGGTGTAGAAAAGCCCGAGCTGTTCGCCCGAACCGGCGTTCAGCTTGAAACCGGCGTGGAGCGGACCTTCGCCTTCTTCGTTGTCGGCCCAGACGAGCAGATACCCGTGCGCGGGAATCGTGATGTCCGGCAGCCACCACTTGTTCGGAACCAGGAAGTCATCGGTCAGGCACATCCCACCAAGGTCAATGTCGGTTTCTCCGGCATTGTACAGCTCAATCCAGTCGTCGTAGTCGCCCTGCTCGTCGGCAAGTATGGAGTCATTCGACGCCAGGAACTCGTTAATGAAGAGCACACCCTTGAGCGGCGACTCCCCGGGCTCGGCCGGATTGGCAGTGCACCCGCCGGCAAAAGCCAGAATGCCTGTAAGCACTGTCATTAACCTACGCATAACCTCCGTGCCTTCATGTTTCAATCCGCCTCCTCGTACGCTATACGCCTTACGCTATACGCTATACGCTGGATTCCGGCGTAAGGCATAAGGCGTAATGCATAAGGCATTCTATGACCTCACCTGGACCTGGACAATGACCGTTCGGCAGCCCATGCGCTCCGGCCCGAGGTCGGTCAGCAACCCTGCCAGCAAGCGCACCTTCCGGTGCATCTCCCAGCTCAGGTTGCAGGTCAACATCCTCATGCAGTCGCCCGGTTCCTTCAGGTCCTGGTGCAGTTGCTCGTACCTGACACCGGGTTCAAACGCGCCCAGCCGGTATGAGCCGACCAGTTGCCAGCCCAACATGGTCGCATCCGGCAAGCGGTTCCCGAGCAGTATCTCACCCTGAAGAGTAGCTCTTGCAATCCCGCAGGCGAAGTCTACCCCGTGTGCAAACATCGGTCTGCCTGTGGCCGAATCGGTGTGCTGGGTCGAGTTCAGCCCGACCGACAAACCGCGGACCGGGGCAAAGGTCAACCTCTCGACGAACTGCTTGGCGTTGTCGTAATCCGAGAACGCACCGCCCGTGCCGTTGAACACACCCACCGCATACCCGATGGGAAACGCCCGCTCCAGCAGGTCACCCTCGACCATGACACCGACGTCTCTTCCCAGGTGCCCGTATTCTTCGAACGCGTCATTCGTTTCCCCGCGCTCGACAAGCAGCAGCCGACTCGCAGGGCAAAGCTCCTCCCGGCTGAAAGGCATCTTGTGACGGCCCGCGATGAACCGGAGCGACCGACCTGCCCGGTACTCGACATACACATCCTTGACCGTCAGATTGAGTTCATCACACCCGAACTCAACCGCGCCGAGAACTCTATCGACAGGCTTGTATCTGAACTTGACCCGGCCCCGCCTGATGTCAAAACCGTGGTTCGGAAACGCGCCCGCGCGGAAGTCGAACTTCCACTGCACGTGAACATAGCCGCGGACCGAGAGCTTATCAGGCTTGCCCTTCTTCGCTCCTGCAGCCCATGCCAGCAGCGGCAGCAGAACCAGCAAGGCAAGGGTAGCCCGGTTCACCGGCAAAGTCATGCAACAGATAATCAAATCCTCTCTGTCCCGAATTCTACCTCAACCACGCGCTTTTTCAATAGCTTCGTCCGCCCGGGGTCCATACACACAATAGACACAGCCATAAGCGTCTCCCTGCGGAAGAAACTCACGATGTCTGCGGCATACCAACAGCCTGCAGCCGCGACCGGCTGGAACAGCCTCTTACCGTTTCTGCTCAACATGGCGCGCGCCTAATCAGGTGCAACCCCTGTGCCACTAGCTAACATCCCTGAAACACGCATGTTACGCAACAGGCCAAATTGCCTGTCTGAACAGACCGGTACACAGATGCCCCAAACTGCCCTTTATGGATGTCACCCTGAGTGAGTCTGACGAATCGAAGGGTCTCGCAGATGAGATTCTTCCACTGCGCGCGGCCAGGACCGCGCTCCGGTCAGAATGACAGAAGGAGAACGTTCAAGTTCCAGGGACACGTAATCAGGCTCGATGTCAGACGCATCGGCCAATGGCTTGCCCTGACAGCCAACCGGTGCCCGCTTGACATGTCGCCTCAGCGCAATATGCTGGCAGGCGATGAAAAAAGGACAGAGTGGCGCCTCGGGTACCGGTAGGAAGCTTGCCCGAATCAGACGGAAGCACACCGAGAAGTCAATCAGAGACCGCATCCGCGCGTTCTTCCTGGACAATATCGGTCGAGTCGCGACTCGCGACTGAGTCATGCAAGCGACAACCAGACGCGCCCGCAAGACCGGTTCGTCCGGAGCCCAGACAACTCTGCTTGAGTTCGAGCCCGCAGCAATCCCACCCGCAGCCGGCAATACAATCATCTTCCCGCCCCAGGATGTATTCGATACCCTCAAGCAAATCCGCGAGCCGGTGGCGGCCACGATTCTCGACCCCTGGTACAACAAAGGGTACGGCGGCACCAGGCCGGACTACCACGAATGGCTTTGCGCGGTGTTGAAGGAAACGGCCCGGGTCTCAAACCACATCTTTCTCTGGGGCTTTCCTCAAATTGTGCACAAAGCCTTGGACTACCTGCCCAAAGGCACCAAACTGGTAGCCTGGCTCACCTGGTACTACAAAAACTGCCCATCGGTAATCCGAGGCTGGCGCTCAGCCCAACTTACCTGCCTGCACATCTCCCGCAACAAGGCCAAGCTTTATCCGGAGAACTTCCTTAACCATGCACAGAAAGAAAGATTCGAGAACGGCAAGATGCGCTTCGTGCCCGGTCCGCCGAGTGTCATCGAAACCTCGCTCCTCGTCGGCTTCGTCGGCCGCAAGGAACAGACCGGCCATCCTTCTCAGAAGCCCATCAAGACCATCGAGCCGCTCGTGCTGATGGCCACCAAAGAAGGCGACACGGTTCTGGACCCGTTCTGCGGCTCAGGCACAACCGGCGTAGTCTGCCGCGACCTCGGCCGCCGCGCCATCCTCTGCGACGCCTCGGAAGAATACACCCGGATGACCGAAAAACGCCTCGGCGTCAAACGCAGCACTCTGCCCGAACCCGCCCCCATCCTCGCCCGCGACCAACCGAGCAAACGCAACCCAACCCGCCGAACCAGGAAGATGGTCAGGAAAAGGAAGTAGGCGAAGTCGGAAGAGTGGGGAAGAAAACAACTGGCGTCACTGATGACCCACACTATGAGGACGATATGGAAACCACGACAGACCAGAAGTCGCTGCTACTGATTGCCCTTGCCGAGAACAAGCGCCAATACAGCCGCGCTATCGTTCGGGGCATGCTTGTTAGGCTCGAAGACACCCTCCATCCGTACCAGCTCACATTCACAGCCCAGCACAGGAATGCGCAGCAGGTCTCGCCGGAGGTCTTGGACTACTCTAACCTCGTCTTCATCGAAGACGTCTTGTCTCTCCCGGAGTTAGAGACATTCATTGGACGGCTGGTAGAGAAAGAGACGACCTTGAAGCTCTCACAGTTGGACGTGCGCATACCGGTAGGGCTGTTCAGGTCAGAGCCGGAGAGCACCGAGGACCGCGCCCGACAGATGAAGATACTCAGCCACAGCGGCCCTCTCCGTGACGAACTCAGGCGCTTGCTCAAGGAAACCCGAAGTAGACCCGGAACGCGGGACCTCGCGTGGCCGACCAGAAGTTTCCTCTTCGAGTTCAG
>JAUWNN010000210.1 GCA_030612625.1 Caldifarciminota bacterium | reverse complement strand
TCTATCTGTGCAATCTGCGTAATCTGCGGTTCAGCCGAGACCGAGCAACGAATTGGCCACGAAATCACGAAAGGCACGAAACAGGAATGACAGCGGAAAACATCTTCGCGAAAACGACGATCTTGTACCTTTGTAGTACAGAGAAGCAAAAGGCAAAATGGCAGAAGATTGCTTCGGGCTCTGCCCTCGCAATGACATGGGGTGCATGGCCGCAATGACTTTCCTTTCCGTCATTGCGCTCTGCGTCCTCACGGGTGCCATCCGATGGCTCACCCGCCTTTGGCGGACGTGGCAATCTTCCGTTGCCTGTCATTCGACATGAGCCATCGAACGGCAGTTGCTCCTTCGGCGCAGAACGACATTCGACATTCGTGCTTCGCCATTCGCCAATTGACCCTGTCCGGTTCCGGCCTATAATTCGGCGTGAGTATCGCAGAGAACCTGAAAGCCCTGGAAAAACGGATTCAGGCCGCCTGCGACCGGGCTGGCCGGAGCCGTTCTGAAATCACCCTGGTTGCGGTATCCAAAACCAGACCTGCAGAACAGATAGCCGAAGCAATCCAGGCCGGGGTCACCGACATCGGCGAGAACCGGGTCCAGGAAGCATCAGCAAAGAAGCCTTTTGTCACCAAACCTGTAACCTGGCATCTGGTCGGCCACCTTCAGACCAACAAAGTAAAAAAGGCGCTGGAAATCTTCTCGGTAGTCCAGAGTGTAGATTCAGCCCGGCTTGCCCGGGAAATTCAGCGCCGTTGCGAGCAGGTCAGTAAGACGGTCAAGGTGCTGGCTGAAGTCAACACCTCGGCCGAACCGACCAAATTCGGGACCGAGCCGGACAAGCTCGCCGAACTGGTCAGAGAAATCACCGGCCTCGACCGACTGGACTTCATCGGCCTGATGACCCTGGGACCGGGCTGGGCTGTCGAAGACCCGAAGGCGTCAACACCCTGCTTCAAAACCCTGGCCCGGCTGGCCGAACAGACGCGCCAGAACTTCGGCATTCCTCTGCCCCACCTCTCAATGGGAATGAGTTCTGACTTTGAGCAGGGAATCGAACAAGGTGCCACTATCGTCCGGATTGGCACCGCGATTTTCGGCCCACGCCCGGTCGCACGCTAACCGTGGATTCTGACCGATTCGGCCGGCTGGTCCAGGAAGCAATCGAGGAAATCCCGGATTACTTCAGAGAGAAATTCGCCAACCTCCAGATTGAAGTCAGGCAGATTGCACCCCCTGACATCGCCCGGAAACTGAACCAGAACCCGATGGGGCTTCTGGGCGTGTACCAGGGGATTCCGTACAAGCGTCGCGGTCCCTGGTACGGGAATGTCATGCCTGACCGCATCATTATCTTCCAGCAGCCGATTGAGCGCCAGTGCGGGGATGATAGAGAAGTAAGAACCCTGGTGCGCAAAGTGGTCATTCACGAAGTCGGGCATTACTTCGGGTTGTCCGACCCCGAGCTCTATCGACTTCAGGCTGAAGCCGACCGCAAAGCCGGAACCACCGAGGACGCAACCACAGATAAACACAGATAAACCTAGCGCGGCCCCCGAAGGGCCGCAAGCAAACCAGGATTGGCCACGAAAGCACGAAATACACGAAACGGAAGTCAACCGCCAAGAACGCCAAGGGAGAAGTGAACCACAGATAAACACAGATGGACACAGATGAGAGGGCAGAAATCAAAAGGCAAATGTCCCGAAAACTGATATAGGATTGGCCACGAAAGCACGAAATCCACGAAAGATAAACAGAAGAGGGTTCAAGGATTCAAGGGACCAAGGGTTCAAGTCTAGAACCCTAGAACCCTGGAATCCTAGAACCCTTTTTCTATGCTGTTTCTCCGTTTCGTGTTCTTCGTGGCTTCGTGGCTCTATTTCGGTTCTTGGGAATGTCAAAGTGCAGAAGTCAAGACCGCAGAAGTCGCCACCTTTCCGTCATTGCGAAGGAGCACATTCGATTCACTCAGTGTAGACTCCGCGCCTGTGGCAATCCGACACTGCGCATCAAAAAGAAACAGGGCGGTAGAACCGCCCTGTTTCACAGTTCACTGCAGGTTTAGTGTTCGAGTATCAGTTTGCGTGTTGCCGTGCCGTTCTGGGTTTCAAGCCGCACAAGGTAAATACCGGCCGGAACCGACCGTGCATCTAACCTGACCGTACCCATCAGTCCTTCGCTCGAACTGTACAGATTCCGGACCAGCCTGCCCGTTGCATCATACAAGTGCACGTTCACCGGCTGGCGGTTCGGGACCTGCCACTTGATGGTAACGACGTCGGAAACCGGGTTCGGGTGATGGCTGATGTGCAGCACCGGCTCGTGCACCGAGGGTATGCCGCCTTCGCCAATACCCACTCCACCCTGTACCGAAGCCGAGGTGAAGTACTCACCCATGGTCCAGGGCTGCCAGGAACCGGGTGAACCCTGGAAGCTCTTGCCGTCACTCGTATCGTCCCCGCAGGTTGACGGGTGACCACTCGAATGGACCGGGTCCACTGACACATAGAACTCGCCCGACGCAAATATCAGCGTCGAGTCAAAGTCAGTCGCGACAACTGGGCCCGGAGTTCCAGGATTGGCCTCGATGGGGTCGGTCTGGTATAGCAGGGTCTGGCCGTCGCCCGCATACACCTTGAAGTAGAAACTGGTATCAGGCCACGGGTATGAAGGATGGTAGTAGAACTGGTGCCGGACCCGGCCAAGACCCACAGGATAGGGAATACTGAAATCTGCCGGATTGAACTTGACAGCCCGTTCCGGTCCGCCCCAGGTGAGCCAGTTCAGGGCATTGAAATTGGCATACTCAATCCACTTGGCAACGCTCAGGTCGTACATGATAGTATCATCTGCCGGCCACTGCTCGCTCGCAGCCTCGGTCCAGACCTGTATCTGATAGCTGCCGGACGTAGTCGGAATCCGCCAGGCCGGAGAGAAATTCATCTGCTGCCGCTGCCCCCGCACCATGTTGGCCGAAGTCTGCATCGTATCGTCATAAGTATAGCTCTGCGGCCCGGTGACATGCAGCCGCACCGGTGTGCCGGCCGGCAGGTCGTTGTTGCCCAGGTTCTTGACAAACGCCCGGACATAGAAGTTGATGTCAGGCACAGTGTCAATCGGCATGTTGGAAGCGAAATAGAGCGATGCGGCATTGTGGTCCTGAGGGGTCCAGTCAACCACTGCCCGAATCAGCCATTCGCCCCGGCGCGCGTCCTCAGAAAATCCGTCGACGCCCGAGCAGGTCCACTTCCGGTGCGATGGTGCGTTGTTGAACGCATCAATCGTGAACCCGGGACACATCGGATAGGAGTCAACCTGAACATAGAATATGTAGTAGTTGCTGCCGATAACCGGTTCACCAATCGGAATCCAGTTCCACTGACCCCGGGTTATGGTCAACGTATCTGATGCCCATATTTCAGTGCCTGGCGAGCCGTTCGGCCCGTCGTCCGCAAAGACCTTGAACATGGCATCGGTCCCACCCGGTGTAGGCCAGCCCGAGTAGAAGTGGATTATGGCACCGGCAAGGGTGATGTTGTCACTTGGACTGATGAACTTCATACCCCAACCGTTGCCCCCCTGGTTCCAGGCCCAAGCATTTCCCGGCATGCCGTCGTCGTACTTGAAAGTATCCATTGCCGGCCGGAACAACTCCGGACCCTTGGGGAATATCCCAAGCTCAGGATTGGGAATCGTGTAGTGGTGGAAAGGACTGGGCCCAATCCACTGCTCGGTGCCAGCCAGACACAGGCTGACCCCGAGAATCAGACCTAGGACGGCTACTTTGCGCATTGCTGCTCCTCCTTTGTAGCTTCTACGGCCAGTTTCTTGCTCAAGACCGCTTTCGTTCGGCAGGCGGCTAACGGCACGGACCTAATGTCCGACCTCTTGAGCCGACAATAATAGCCCAATAACCCCATAAGGTCAAGTCTTATCAGCACGGGCTTGAGTCTAGGGAGGACAGGTGTATTTCGAGGACCAGTCGCGTTCGAACACCGCCTTCAGCCGGGCAGCAATGTTTTCATTCTCGACCAGAACCCCCAGATTGCGGCATTCCATCAGTTGCCGCTGGCTGAAAGTGGCCGAACCGACCAGCGCCATCCGGTCGTCTCCGATAACAAGCTTTGCGTGCATGGTCCCCGCATCTGGATTGGGGCCGAGCCCAGCAATATCAATCACCCGCACCCTGATCCCGTCTGCACTGTCCAGGCTCCGGAACAGACCCGGCTCGTGCTCGTATGCCCATCGGTCTACTAACAGTCTGACCCGGACCCCTTGGCCGGCGCGAACCCGAAGCAGTGACTCCACAAACCAGAAACGTTCCGCATCCCCGAAATCAACCCGGGTCGTGAAACTGTTTACCGCTATGTCCAGTGTCGAATCGGTCTGACCGAAGAGCATCTCCAGTGCCTCGGCTGTAGACAGAAGTCCTGAATCGCGCAATCCTGTTGGTGTGGTAACAACCAGACGCAGACCAGAACAGGCTTTGCCATAGAGCCCTGTCTCGCCGGACAGAAGTGACGGGACATCTCGTCTGCCGGCCACCCTCCAGTCTGTGTCAAAGACTGCCACCACCTGGTGCGCGAAACCCGTGTCCCTGACTACCAGGCTCAACTCCCGGTTGTCAGCAAACCCACCAAAACTCCAGTTGTGTGAACCCACAACAGCTACTTTGCTGTCCACTACGAAGTACTTGGCATGCATCATGCAATCCGGGTACACGCTGAATCGCCTGAGGTCGCACATACGCACCTCAATGCCGTCAACTCCATTCAGATACACGGCCATGCGCTGGTAGGTCCGGCTCGGATTGCTCTCCAGAATGGTGGAGTCGAGCAGAATGCGAACCCTGACCCCGCGCCTGGCTGCATCAAGCAGGGCATCATAAAGCAGATACAGGGCCCGGCCCTTGCTCGCCTGAGGATAGTGAAGCATGTACATCTCAGCGATATCAATACTGGATTCAGCCGATGCAAGAAGCTCAGGAAACGTCTCAAGAGCGTTAGGCACTGAGTCAGAATCCAGGTCCGAGCCCAGAGGCGCGGTTTCCACGATCTCGAGTTTCGACCCGGCCCCTGCCGAAATCACCAACCACAAAAGGAGGACAGTTCGCACAGTCGAATCCTAGACCAGAACCGGAATCGGTCAAGCACCACGGACATTGCCCCAACTGCCATCCTTGACTTTTGCCCTCCATCTCTTATTGCTTGAGTAGGAATGTCGTTCCTTCTGAGCCTGCTCGCAGCCAAAGGCCTTGGGGCCTTAATCGGCAGTCTCCTCCTCCTGACCCGCAGCGTGCCCGGTCTTGCCGCCCCGACCCTGGTTGTCAAGAACGACACGCTCTATCTTCAAACCGTACTGAGGCACGGGTTCAACAAGAACCTGGACCAGTTGCTCGAATCAGGTTCTTTGGTGGCTGTTGCCTACACTGCAACGATCCTGAG
>JAUWNN010000208.1 GCA_030612625.1 Caldifarciminota bacterium | reverse complement strand
CGGAAGATTGCCGCAGTCGCTTCGCTCCTTCGCAATGACAGAGGGGTCTGCGGCTTTGGCTTTTGCACTTTGGCTCTTGACTTTTGACTTCTTCCATCTGTGTTCATCTGTATCCATCTGTGGTTTCATTCTGCCTTTCTTCGTGTTCTTTGTGCCTTTGTGTTGAGATTCCTATGCCGGTTTTCGGGAATGCTACTTGCCCGGGTCTCCGGGCAACTGATACTGAACCAGCTCTGCGATGCGGACCAGCTCGTGCTCTACCCCATCCTTTGTCCAGACAGCCCGGCTCTCCCATTTCACCGGCCCGACATCAGGCGCAAACCAGTGGTGCATTGCCCAGTCAAACTTGGAGCTGATTACCGCCACTTTGTAGCAGTCCGGGAAAAAATGTCCCCCGAGTTCAATTGTCTCCTTGGCGACAACCTCAAACTGCTCCCGCTGCTCTTCAGTGTCATACCAACTCTTGCCTACAGAAAGCGGCAAGGACAGATACCGCACCTCAAGCGGGTCCCGGCCTTTCATCGGTACAACTTGAATGACCGCGTCCGGCTGCTTGCGGAAATAGGCGTAGGTTGACGGCCCGCTGTCCCGCGGGGATTCAACAACCCACACCTTGCCGATTCCGGACAACTCCTTTTCACCACGCACAACTGCTGACAAGCGAACCTGGGTGGTCTCGCTGGTGTCAGAATTCACCACCTTGCGCGAATACACCTTCATGAACTTGCGCGCCCCAGGCACGAGCGGAAAGTAATCCGGCTCCTTCTTCTGCCCGCAGCCTGACAAAACTACCAGCCCTGCCAGAACAAACATTAGCGTCTTCGTCCAAACCATGCAAGTCTAGCCTAGGCCAGCCATGCCAAGTGTCAAGCCATGCCCCAAGAACCGAAATAGAGCCACGAAGACACGAAACGGCTGAACCGCAGATTACGCAGATTGCACAGATAGGGTCCGGAAAGGAATCTGCGTTCATCGGTATTCATCTGCGGTTACTTCTGTTTCGTGGGTTTCGTGCTTTCGTGGCCAATCCCATATCGGTTTTCGGACCAGGCCCAGGCTGTGCCTTGACTTGCCCCATACTCGCCTTAACATTCCCCAAATCGGAGGAACATCATGCGCATTTCAGTACTGCTCTGCCTTTTCAGCCTGGTCCTGACCGCACCGGGACAGGCTTTCGACACCGATGGGGACGGTGTTGTGGACTGGAACGCAACCGTGCTCACGGACCAGGACTGCGACGGCTCTTTCGACCGGACTTCTGAACATGGGTCAGTCACCGAGCTCGGCGACTCGCTGTATTTCACCAAGGTCTGGGACTCGGGCACCATCCTGAACAACCAGTGGGACGCCTGCTGCGGCTATTTCGACCGTGACTCGCTCTTAGACATCCTGGGCCAGCACTGGAGCCCGAACATGCTGCATGTATTCGAGTCAGACGGTGCCGGCGGATACGACCATATCTGGCAGCAGACTGAGTCTCTGCCACCCGGCTCTTATGTAACGGTCTGCTCCGGGGACCCGGACGACGACGGCGAAATCGAAATCCTGGGCGGCGAATGCTCAGGACTTGGCAAAGTGGTCCTTTTCGAGAACACCGGCAATGACTCCTGGGGAAATCCGGTCGTTCCAATCAGACTACGCAACGAGCGCATCCGCACCGTCCGAATCGCGGACACCAACCGCAACGGCAAGAATGAAATTGTTATCATCGCCGGCAATGTGGACGGCGGCGGGGTGTACATCTTTGAGCATACCGGCCCGCCCGGGGTCCACACCTACTCCCAGATCTACCACTACTCGACCGTTTCTTACCTGTTCCAGGGCGGAGTCGGCGACGTGGATAATGACGGTTATCCCGAAGTCCTGCTCGGGTGCGGTGGCTGGCACGGGTTTCCGATGTACATCCGCCGCATCGTCTATGACTCAGCCGCGCGCAGCTATTCTCACAAGATGTTCCAGTCAACTGTCATCGGCCTGCACCTGACCCCGATGGTTTGTGATGTTGACTCCTCAGGTGAAAACAACCTGGTAGTAGGCTCGTCAGGCGGGCCCAACGGCCAGGTCCATGTCTTCAAGTACACCGGCAACAACACTTTCGCCCCTATCTGGTCATCAAGCATGAGCACAGACGGCAATGTCATCTCGGTCCAGGCCGCCGCATTCCAAGGCTATGCCTTTCCGCTCATCTTTGCAGCACCTTTCTCCGGTGCGGTCTACGGATTTGTGAAAGACGACACCGCATTCCACACAGTCAGTTGTTTCAGTCCTGGAACCGGAGCCCCAATCCGCTCGATTGACGCTGCCCGCGATATCCGGGACCAACTCGTCCTAGCTGAAGCAGCACCATCAGATTATGTATCGGTGTACCGACGAGACCCGCCTCAGGGGCTGGCCAACACCTGGTCAGGTTCCAGGCACCCGGGTCTGACCGTGCACCCGAATCCCTGCCTTGGCCCGGTGTCGATTACGAGCAGCTATCCGGTCCGACGGATTGAGGTTTTCGATGCCGGCGGCAGGTTTATTACCAGACTGGACACGTCTCTGCCTGTTGTCTGGGACCGGACTGACAAAACAGGAACCCGGGTGAAATCCGGTGTCTATCTGCTGCGGGTTGTGACTGGTGAAAGTCTGGTGCAGTCCAGGATTGTGGTTCTTGACTGACCAAAGTCAGTAAACAGGCCTAAGGAGACATAGCTCTTGAACTGACGCCCCGAACCTGAACTAGTCCAGGTTGCGGCGCAGGAAAGTCGGTATCTCCAGGTCGTTCTGGTCCAGGACTATCTCGCTGTCCTTGTCCACCCGGCGCCGGGAAGGGAAAAGGTCTGCATCCTTCAACAGGTCGGTGACATCCTCCACCCTGGGCAGCGGTTCGTTCAGTCCGGTCGCAATAAGCGTCACCTTGATACCTTCTTTCAGGTCCTTGGGCCGGGCCGCGCCCATCCTGATGTCAGCCTGGCCATTGGTGGCATGGTAAACCAACGAGGCCGCCTCGTCCACCTCCTTCAGGGTCATCTTCGCATCCCCGGAGATGTTCAGAAGGACTTTGCGCGCGGTTTCCACGCTGACGGTTTCGATAAGCGGCGAGTTCAGAGCCCGGTGTGCCGCCTCGGTTGCTCTACCTTCACCAACAGCACGACCTACCGCCATCACCGCGCCGCCCTGCTCTGCCATCACGGCCCGGACATCCGCGAAATCAATGTTAAGGAGTTGGCGGGAAGTGACGATTTCAGAAATACCCCGCACCGCATTCAGCAGCACCTCATCCGCGAGCCGGAACGCCTCGAAGCACGGTTCCTTGCCGTGAACTTCCAGAATCCGCTGATTCGGCAGCACAATCAGCGTGTCTACTCTGGCGCGCAACTCCTGAATGCCGTCGGCCGCCTTATGCATTCTGGCCTTGCCCTCAAAGTCAAAAGGCCTGGTGACTACCGCAACGACCAGAGCGCCCTGCTGCTTCGCGTTCTCGGCAATAACCGGCGCAGCACCGGTTCCTGTTCCGCCGCCTTCGCCTGCCGCGATGAAAACCATATCAAAACCGTTCAGGTTCTCGCGGATTACCTCAATTGACTCCTCTGCAGCCTGGTGCCCGATTTTCGGGTCACCACCTGAGCCCAGCCCGCCGGTAAGCTGAGCCCCAAGCTGCACTTTGTTAGTTGCTTGTGACATCGAAAGCGCCTGCAGGTCAGTATTGACTGCGTAGAACTCAACATCGCGGAGCCCCGCGTCAATCATGTGGTTGACCGCATTGCACCCGGCCCCGCCGACACCGAACACCCCGATACGGGTAAGCTTTCTGTCGTCCACCGGTTCAATCATCTACTTCCTCCTTATCGCAATCGCCGAATCCTGAACGAACCGAACAAACCACAGATGAACACTGGCCCTCTAGGGCACACAGCCCCGACATCCTTTGTGTCAATCTGTGGTTCCGTTCTGCATTCTGCCTTCTAACTTCCTTGTACTGCAAAGGTACAAGATTGTCGTTTTCGCGAAGATGTTTTCCGCTGTCATTCCTGTTTCGTGCCTTTCGTGATTTCGTGGCCAACGATGCGGCTGAACCGCAGATTACGCAGATTGCACAGATAGGGTCCGGAAAGGAATCTGCGTTCATCGCCGTTCATCTGCGGTTACTCCTGTTTCGTGCCTTTCGTGCCTTTGTGGCTGAAAGCCTGCATCTACGAGAACCAGCCTTTTATTTCATCCACCATATCGGAAAACTTGTCCCCTATTCCAGGTGACCCTATCTCGCCCGGGTACTTGCCTTCGATGCCGTAAAGAATCAGACCCACCCCGGTTGCAAACCCCGGGTCGGTGGTTACTTGTTTAGGGCCGTCCAGCCGGTCCGGCCGGCTCAGCTTCACCGGCATCCCTGTTATCTGCGCAGCCACAACATCCACACCTGCAAGCCACGACCCGCCGCCCGCCAGGACCATCCCGGCCGACAGGCCGTCGGCCATCCCGGTCTTGCGGATTTCAGAATCCACGAGATTGAATATCTCCTCCACCCTGGGCTCAATCACTGACGCCAGCAGCCGCTTTGAAACCTGTTTGGTGCCGCGGCCCGAAGCATCCTCAACCTCAAGTGCCTCGTCCCTTTCAACCATGCCGGCCATCGCCACCCCGTGCTCCTGCTTCACTTTCTCAGCCTGGGCAAACGTCGTCCGCAGCCCGATTGCCACATCCTTGGTGATATTGCTGGCACCGATTGGCAGCATCTTCGTGAACCTCATTTCGCCGTCCCGGCAGATTGAAAGGTCGGTCACTCCGCCCAGGTCCACCAGAACGCAGCCCGCCTCCTTGTCGTCCTCATCGCACACCGCACAAGAACAAGCCAGCGATTGAAGCACCAGAGACCAGTTCCTGATGTCCAGACGCTCAAGAACGCGGTCGATGTTCTTGACCGCGGTCACCGCACCGATAATCAGCAGAGCCTCAACCTCAAGCCTGACTCCGTAAAGGCCGAGCGGATTGCGCACTCCTTTCTGGCCGTCAACTATGTACTGGGTAGGAATCACGTGCAGAATCTTCTCGTCATTGGGCATCCGGATTGCTCGGGCCTGTTTGATGACATCATCCAGGTCGCGCTGGCCAATGCCTTTTGCCGGCTTGCGCACCGGCACTGCACCGATGCCGGCTATGTACCTGACATGTTCTCCGTTGATACCTACAAACGTCCGATACGTCTTAACCTTGCCGTCGGCCATCTCCTCAGCCTGCTTGATTGCCGAGCTCACCGATTCAGTCGCCTTGTCCAGGTTTATGACCACACCCTGCTTGAAACCTGCCGGCAGGGCAATGCCGTACCCGATAATCGTGGTCTTGTTCGCTCCATCAGTTTCAGCCACAACACAGGCCACTTTGGTAGTTCCGATGTCAATGGCTGCGGTTCGCCTGGGTCTTCCCATCAGCTTACCTCCTCTTTGCATCGGGTTCCAGGGTCCCAGGGTTCGAGGGTTCCGCGTCTCCTTGACACGTCGCTCCCCGGCCCCC
>JAUWNN010000024.1 GCA_030612625.1 Caldifarciminota bacterium | reverse complement strand
CTTTCCTTACCGATGACGACCACATCCGCGCCATCCTGCCTTCCAGGCCTGGAAACGGCCACAAAGGCACGTTCGGCACCACGCTTCTCATCTGTGGTGCGCGCGGGTATACCGGTGCTGCCTGCCTGGCCGGTGCGGCTGCGGTCCGTTCCGGGTGCGGGCTTGTCAAGCTGGCAATACCAAGCGGGGTTGCCGATGTGGTGGAATCCCGGCTCACCGAAGCGGTGAAAGTCTCCTTGCCCCAGACCGATAAAGAAACGATTGCGCCGGCAGCTCTGGACATGCTTCTGGAATTGGCATCAAAGGCCAAAAGCGTTGCTATCGGCCCTGGAATAACCACCCATCCCGAAACCCAAAAGCTCGTGCTCGAACTGCTGCCCAGACTCGCCTGTCCGACAGTCATTGACGCGGACGGCATCAACAACCTGGCCGGAAACCTGAAAGCGCTCACCAAGCTCAAAGCCCCGGCCGTTCTCACACCTCATCCGGGTGAGCTGGCCCGCATTACCGGGCTCACTCCAAAAGAAATCAATCAGGACCGGATAAACCTCAGTCGGGACTTCGTCCGCAAGACCAATGTAGTGCTGGTGCTCAAAGGCGCGCCCACCGTTGTGGCCGCACCTTCAGGCGAAGTGTTCGTCAATACCACCGGCAACTCAGGACTTGCATCGGGCGGAACCGGCGACGTGCTCACCGGACTTATGGCCGGTCTCATCGCCCAGGGAATGAAACCTGTTGATGCCGCAACCGCCGCGGTATTCCTGCACGGCCGGGCCGCGGACCTGGCAATAGAAGAACTCACCGAATACAGCCTGTGCGCCGGCGACCTCATTGACTTCCTTCCCGATGCTTTCGGCTCGGTCCTGAAACCCTCGCCCGAATAGCCCCCAGCCTGAAGGATGGCCTGCTTCCTGCTCACCGCTCTCCTGTCCATCTACAACCCTGGAAACTGGCAAGTCTTCCCATCAATGGACAAAGTAAACTGCATCACCACAAGCCCGAGACGCATCTACATCGCGGTCCCGGACGGCGTCTGCATTCTGCGCCGCTCGGACTTTCGCCTTGTCCGCACCCTGACCCGGGCCGACCGCATTACCGAACCGGTCCGGCTCTGCGCTTACAACCCGGTGCGCGCTGACCTGTTCATCACTACTGAAAACCACCTGTACCAGTACCTGACCATGACCGAAGTTCTGACCGAACTCGACCCGCCGTTCAAGCATGTCTTTTCAATCGGCATCGCACCGGATGGCGCTTACTTTGATACCGAAGCCGGACTGTTCTCCAAACACCGCATCGCCCAGCAATTCAACAAAGTCGGGTCCCTGCCCAGAGAAATCACCTGGTATGGCGAGCGCGACACCTCAATACCCCGGGACTACACCTTCCTTGTTCCCTATTACATCACCGACGACCAGCTCAACAACCACCCGATAGAACTTGTTTACAAGGACACCCGGGCCCGGCGGCTGTATGCTGCTGCCCGGGATTACGGTGTTACGGTCTACAGCCTCAGCTTTGGCTTCCCTGAACATCATATCCAGATGGGTCCGAGTTCAGACCCGGTCCGCAGGATTATCAACCTTGACGGCCGGCTCTGGTTTGTTGGTGACAACCACACGGTCTATCTGGACCCGCAAGGCTCCTGGGACCATTTCCGCACCCGGCACGGCGATTTGCCCGGCGCGGGTTTCCGGCTCCTGTTTCCCAACCTGCTTGACCTTGGCCGTCGCGAAAACATCAACGCCGTGCTCGAAGACTCCCAGAGCGTATACCTGGGAACCGACAAAGCCCTTTACCTGATGGGCCCGAAAGGCAAGCTCACATCTATCCTCACCCTTAACTTCCCTGTCAACGGCCTGACACAACTTGGCGACTCGCTGCTTATCGCAACTGACTACGGCCTGTTCGCAATGGCAGGAGAAAGCCTGTCCGAAGTAAGAGACCCGTTCGACCGGACCGGTTTCGGGGTCTACTCAATCGCCCGCACAAAGACCGGTCAGACCTGGCTCGGTACGCTCGGCGGCATCCTGTCCCTTGACCGGTCCGGCCATTGGCACCATATCATCCCGCCCGGATTCGACCTGTCAAAACCGGTCTCCGGCCTCACTGCTGCCGGACACATCGCATTCTATGACAACGGCTCAGGAATCACCGCATACAACAGCCAGGACAGCACCTGGACCACCATCGGCCGGGAAAGCGGCCTGCCCTCAGATAACATAACCGCGCTCTATGCGGACGACCAATACCTCTGGATAGCATCCCCCGGCCTGATCACCCGACTCGACTACCAGGCAGAACTCCGCTAACCGCTTGGGACTGCGGCAGCAAAGCTGCCGCTTTGTCCTGCCGGAAGCACGCTTCCGGCTCTGAAAGCGGTGGCACGCCGCCGCAGTCCAAAAACGGCTGCCCGCCTCCCGCCTGTTTCGAGCTGTTACCTGTCGGCCGCAGCCCTGCTTATATCTGCGCGACTGCCAGCGCAGGCCCTCGCGCACCTCATCTGTACTACAAGGCTACAACATCGTCGTTTTCGCGAAGATGTTTTCCTCGGGTGTACATGCCTGCTGTTGAGTTTCGCATCAGTAGCGGTCCACTTCTGTCGCCGCGAGGGCGAAGCCCGTGGCGGTCTTCCTCTCCAGAAGATTGCCACGTCGGGCGTCGAACGCCCTCCTCGCAATGACAGCCGGGTCTGCGGGTTTGCCTCTTGCACTTTGGCTCTTGACCTATGCCTTCTCCTCATCTGTGTCCATCTGTGTTTACCTGTGGTTCACTTTTCCCTTGGCGTTCTTGGCGGTTGACTTCCGTTTCGTGTATTTCGTGATTTCGTGGCTAATCCTGGTTTGGTTGCGGCCCTCCGGGGGCCGCGCCAGGTTCTTGGTGTCCCTTCGGTTCCGCTCAGGGCAGGCTTTGTGTTTAGATTCTACCTCTTGACTTGAGCTTCCTTCTTGTGCTCTTTGTGCCTTGGTGGTGAATTCTCCATATCGGTTTTCGGGCTGACAGTTCCTGCTCGGGCGGATTCGTCGGGCAACTGAAGTTTCCGCCGGCTTGACTTGGTCTGGGCAAAGCCATAGAATCCCAAGCGATGAAACTGGCTGTCAGTGCGACCAGGATGGAGATGATGCGGCTCAAGAAGCGGCTGGCAATGGCAAAGCGCGGGCACAAGCTTCTGAAGGACAAACAGGAAGAACTGATGCGTCAGATTCTCTCGCTGATTGAGGGAGTCCGGGAGCACCGGGAAAGGGTCGAAAAGGAGACCGGGCGGATTCTCGGCCGGTTTGCAGTGGCGCGTAACGCTTATGACCCGAAATTCCTGGATGAGGCGGTGATGCTGCCGACCAGGCAGGTAAGGGTCAGGGTTGAGACCAGGAACATCCTGAACATTAAAGTGCCGGTTTTCAAGAAGGAGATTTCCGGCAAGACCCGGTGCTACGGTTTTGCCAAGACATCAGGAGAGCTGGATTTCGCCCTGGCTGCTCTGGACAAGCTGCTTGATTCGCTGCTGGTCCTGGCCGAGAAGGAGAAAACCCTTGAGCTTCTGGCCGACGAGCTTGAGAAGACAAGACGGCGGGTGAATGCGCTCGAATTTGTCCTCATTCCCAATATCGAAGAAACCGTCAAATCCATAGCCTTGAAGCTGTCTGAAAACGAACGCGGAGCCTTGACCCGGTTGATGCGGGTCAAGGAAATCATCAGGAAATGAGGCGGGGTCGGAAAAGGGCCTGGGTTCTGCTTGCTGTCTGGACAGTTATCACGATTGTGGCTCTGTCACTGCCGATTGAGAAACCTCCGCGCATCATCCGGCGCGGTCTTGACAAAGTGGCGCATACCGCAATGTTCACAGTAACCGGGGTTCTGGCCCAGGCTGCAATTCCGTGGTTCTCGATTCTTATCGCGATGCCGGTCGCGATCGGGCTTGAGCTTATGCAGAAGAAACTGCCGCATCGTGACTATGACCCGGTCGAGCTCGTAGCCAATGTCCTTGGTGTCCTGCTCGGAATAGCCTGTTATGAGACCGCAATCCGCCTGGAGAAGCGATGAGCTCTTTCAAGCATTCCCGGCCCAAGGGAACCCAGGATTTTGCACCGCCGCAGTCGGACCGGAAGCACCGGGTCGAGGAACTCTTCCGGCATCTGGCCGGGTTGTACGGCTTCCAGGAAATCGTCATTCCGGTATTCGAGCACACCGAAGTGTTCATTAAGTCTACCGGTGTGGGGTCGGACATCGTCACCAAGCAGATGTATACCTTCAAGGACCGGGCCGGTCGGAGTCTGACCTTGCGGCCCGAAGGAACACCAGGAGTTGTCCGCGCGGCTCTGGAAAACAGGGTCAGGATGCCGTGCCGGCTCTTTTACCTGGGCCCATACTTTCGCTATGAACGGCCCCAGAAAGGACGGACCCGCGAGTTCAACCAGCTCGGAATCGAGGCTCTGGGTGAGGCCAGCCCACTCGTGGATGCCGAGATAATCGGCTTCGGGGATTCCTTTTTCCGGGAACTGGGTATCGCTGACTGCACCATTCAACTGAACTCGATCGGATGCCGGGAATGCCGGCCTTTGTATCGTCAGAACCTGGTCGGATTCCTTACCCGGCACAGGGACGAGCTTTGTAACGACTGTCACGTGCGGCTGGAACGTAACCCCTTGCGGGTATTCGACTGCAAGAACTCAGCCTGCCAGAACCTGCTGGCCCAGGCCCCGAAGCCGAGAGAACACCTTTGCTCTGAGTGTGACCGCCATTTCAGCGAAGTACGGGAAGCGCTGAACCGCCAGGGTTTGCAGTACGAATTGAATGACCGGCTGGCGCGCGGGCTTGACTATTACAACCGCACCACTTTCGAGTATCTGTCCGGCAGGCTGGGCGCTCAGGATAGTCTGGGCGGAGGCGGCAGATACGACTATCTGGTTGAGGAGTTCGGCGGGCCGGAGACACCGGCAACCGGGTTGGCAATCGGGCTCGACCGGACCATGCTGGCGATGCCCGAACTCGAACAGAACAAACGGCGCAGACTGGCTTTTGTGGTATGGATGAGCGATGCCGAACTGGAGCCGGCGCGCAAGCTCCTGGACCAGCTTCGGGCTGAAGGCATTCCGGCCCGGATGGATTTTGATGCTGGCCGGCCAAAGCGCCAGTTCAAACTGGCCGATGCTGCCGGCGCGTCCTGCTGTGTGATTGTCGGACCCGATGAACTGACCAGAGGGGTCTATTCATTGAAGGACCTGCTCACCGGCGAGCAGACCGAAGTGCCGGTTAACACGATTGCAATCCAGGTCCGGGCCCTTCTCCGGGACTGAGTCTCGGTAATTCAAGAAGCAAAGTGCAGATTGCAGAAGCAGAGTTATACTGTCCGGGTTCTGCAATTTGATATTTGCACTTTGCATTCTGCAATTCAGGCATTATGCATTATGCATTATGCGTCACGCATCATGCGTCTTCTGTGGTAAGACTCCTTCTTCAGGACTAATCGGCTCCGACCAGGAGAAAGTCTCCGAGCACAGGTTTTCCCCCATCGTCAATCAGAACCGCGGCCCCGACCCACCTTCCTCCGGCCCCGGAAGGCAGGTTCAATTCCAGGATTCTGCTGCCGGTCTCACGGACTGCTCCTTTGTGCTCGTTGAACGCATGGAGGGAACTCAGGTTTTCCAGCCCTGTTGCCAAGTCAGGCGGCTCTGAGTGAGGCCATGCCAGGAGCAACACCTTGAAACCGCCTTCAGCCCCAAGCTCCCAGTCATAGAAAAATACAAGGCGTCTTGCCGGCCCCGGGACAAATGGTGCGGCTGCGACAAGCTGCATTGGGTCTGGAAACGCCGGGGTACCGGCCTTTCCGGCCAGGGGTTGAACATAGCGAATGGGTCGGGCGACAGTTTTCGGCTCAGCCCGGGTTTTCTTGGCGGTAAATGTTATCTCGAACGGCTCCTGTTCAGGTACCGTCGTCGCTTTGGACAGCGTTGACAGCCATTCGTTATAGTCCATTTCACCTTTTGACCGGGCGTGATGCAAGCACATCGGCATCAGGTTTTCCACCGAAGTCCTGCCGCCCTTGGAAAACGACCGGCGGTGGACCAGGGTCGAGTACTCGCGGTAGCAGCCCGGTGCTGCGCAGGTGGTGCCGCGCAAAGCCAGAACCGCGCTTTCCAGCTCTTTGGGCCATCGGTCGCCGCCGAAATAGGCTGAGTTGTCTTCATTTGGGGTTGGTGGATAGTGGGCGTTATGGCATTGGGGACACCCCACTTCCTGTCTGCGTACATCCCAGTCCACTTCAAGTTTCTGGCCGCATTCCGGGCATTGGTAATGCCAGGTCATCGCTACCTCCTGAACAACTTCTTAACCACTAAGGCACAAAGCCATAAACATAACGCTCGCCCCACTTCGAGTCCTTGTGGCAAGAAATACACATAATGATGGCCGACAGCAGATGGCTGTCAAGTGAAAGGCACAACGAGGAAACCTAAATCAAAAGGCAGAATGCCAAGATAAGGGTTCGAGGGTTCGAGTGGCAGAATCCTGGAACCATTTCCTTTCGCCTTTTGCACTCTGCAATTTGACTTCTGCCTTCTTTGGGTCCTGATGGTGAGAAGATGCTGCCGGTTGACAGAACAGGCTGGGCAGGGTAGTCTGGCGCAAGTTTACGAAGGGAGAAAAAGTATGAAGACAGTTCTTGGAGTAACCATTCCTGTCCTGTGTGCGTTCATGGTGAGCGGGTGCTTCACGCCTGCAACCATGGCTGTATTGCAGGGCCCGCAGAACTATGCAAAGTCGCCCAATTTCGACTTGAGCCGCACTTGGCGGATTGCGGTACTGCCGCCGACAACCGGAACAAGCCCGGGCAGTGCGCCCGAGCAGGGACTGTACGACTATGCCGGTATCGTCCTGATGCGAACCGGCAAGTTCCAGGTGGTGGACCGGACCCAGGTGGATGCGCTGCTTGACGAGCAGCAGTTCTCCTATTCCGGGGTTGTTGATGCCGGAACCGCGGCCCGTTTGGGCAAGATGCTCGGGGCCGAGGCGGTGATGACAACGAGAATCAATTCGCTCAAGCACGACGATTTCTTTGAAGACGAACCCGACTACCGCGAGGCGGTGGTAACCACAAGAATCATCAGCGTCGAGACCGCTGAGGTGCTTTACTCGGCTGAAGGTCAGGGGTCTGACTTTGAGGGCGCACTGGGCGCACTCAAAATGGCGCTGGAAACCGCGCTGTATTCTTTGGGACGGTAACAGGATTAGAAAGGAGTATCAGATGAAAAGACTCAGTTATATCGGAATTCGGCTTGTGGCCGGCGCGGTTGTTCTTATGGTTCTGGGCTGTGCGACCGGAACAACCGGGGTCAGACAGAGCAGCTCGGCCGTGCCGCAGAAGCCGCCCAGAACCGAAGTGCCGACAGACACAACCCAGTTCCAATTGCCCGGGCCGGTCGGGCCGATTGCTGAGCCGGGCGAGGTTGCTGAGCCGGTGCCCGGTGGTGTTATCGACTGGTCGGGTAAAACGGTCAGGGCGCGCGGCACCGGTGTTATTGACCCGGGCGCGAAAAACAAGGCCCAGGCCAGGCTTATGGCCGAGCGGGCCGCAGTGGTGGTGGCCCAGCGCAATCTGCTTGAAATCATCAAGGGAGTGCGGGTTGATTCCGATACCAGGGTTGAGAACTTCATGACCGACTACGACGTGGTCTACACAAGGGTTGAAGGAACGGTCAAAGGTGCGCGGCAGTTCGGCCCGGCCAAGTACGACTCGATTGCCGGTACCGTTTCGGTCGAACTTGAAATCGACATCTATGGCGAGGATGGTATTACCGATGCACTGTCTCCGGTACTTGGCGGAGAGGTGGCGGCCAGTTCGGTTTCGCCCCGGGTAGAGGAGTTCTTCCGGCAGTATTCGGGTCTGGTGATTGACGCCGGCGAAGCGGGCCTGAACCCGTCCCTGTTTCCGAAAATCTACGATGCGGACGGTAACCTCCTGCTTGACACCAGGGACTATGCCAGCTATATGGGCAAGACCGGCCAGACCGCAATGCAGTTCATCAGCGACCTGGATAAAGTGCTTACCAGGCCTGAATTCGCCACCAGCCCACTGGTGCTCAAAGTGAAAGAAGTGCGGGGCAAACTGGGCGCAGACATTGTGCTTGGCCGCAAAGACGCTGATAAACTCAAATGGCTCAAGGACGGGTTCAAGTACCTGCTGGAAGCCGGCCGTTTTCTGGTGAAAGTACTGTTGTAGGTGTCTGAAATGAAGTGGTCAGTTATTCTGCTTTCCTGCCTGGCTGCCGGCTGTTTCTACCCGGCATATGTGCCTTCGCAGGCACCTTCTTCTCCGACCCCTGCAGAACGGGCCCCGGGAACCGGTCAAGTCGTCCTGAGCGGCGCTGAAGGGGTTGAAGTCCTGGCCGAAGGCATGGCCGCGCTGCCGGCCCGGGGCGGTCCTGATATCGCCCGGGACCACGCCTTGGACGATGCACTGCGCAAAGCGGTTGAGCAGGGTGTCGGAACTTTTGTCACTTCTGAAACAAGAGTGGAGAATTTCCAACTGCTTTCAGATAAGATATATTCGCAGGCAACCGGCTATGTTTCATCCTACCAGGTCGTCACCGAAGGCCTGGAGGGTGCTTTGTACCGGGTAGTAATCCGGGCCAAAGTGAAGCTTGCCGACATCGAGAACGACCTGGCCGCAATCGGCATCCTTATCAAAGAACAAGGACGACCGCGCATAATGGTCGTGGTAAAGGAACTTGAGAACTGGACCGATTTCACAGTTGATGACCGGATGATGAGCCAAGCCATGCTCGAGACGATGATTCTCGACCGGTTCCAGGAAAAAGGGTTTCCGGTTGTCGATGCGGCAACAGTCAGGCAGAACCTCGAAAAGGAACAGCTTAAGAAGATTCTTGAAGGCGATAACCAGACCGCAATTCTAATCGGACTCAAAGCCGGGGCCGAAGTGGTCGTCACGGGTACGGCCCAGCGTTCTTCGCAACGTCTGTTCGTCGCGGGCATGAACCGGACGTTCCACAAAATCCGAATGAGCACACGGGCAATAAACACCGAATCCGCGGAGGTCATCGCGGCGAGCGCGACAACGACCGAGCTGCCGTTCAGCGAAGACCAAGCGCGTCAGCGGGCCGCGGATACGACAAGTGCGGAACTTATCTCAAATATCCTCAGCCGGTGGAAGAAACATGAAAACATCACGGTGATTCAGGCCGATAATGCCACTTTTGAGCGGGTGCAGAAAATGAAGTCGGAAATCCAGGCCAGACTGCGGGGCATTATCAAAGTTATCAGCCGTGACCTTGTGGGAAATACCGCTACACTCGAGGTGATTTCTAAAACGTCAAGCCAGGAAGTGCTTGACGGACTCAGCACCCGGGAACTGGATATACCTTTTGAGATAGAAGGGTTTTCCGGCAACCGGATTGAAATCAGGTTTACCGATTCCGGAGGCAACGAATGAAAAGATTCCTGGTGGTTATCATGGTTCTGGTGCTTGGCCTGATCCTGAGCTGTGACGAGGAATGGTCCACCATCATCGTCACGGCCCAGGTCGCCAAGACCCTTGACCCGGAGAGCAACACCGCATCGGTTCTTCTGGGTGAAGCCACAATCCAGAACATCTTCCGCGAAGAATGGATGGAAACCCCGGACCCGGGCGATACATCGTTCTGGCATAACCCGTTTCCGGCCAAAGTCACGCCGATTGAGAATGCCGATGTCCAAGTCAATTCTGCAACTGTCGGCCAGAAACTGCCGGGTGTTTATTTCAAAGCGGCAATGGACCTTGAGTACCTTGTCCGATACGACCTTGAGATTGAGACCCCGGAAGGCAAGACGATTACCGCGCACGGATTCCTGCCCGACAGCTTCTCGATCACGAGTCCGCAGCAAGGCGACTCATTCGGGCTCGGGCCGGTAAATGTTGTCTGGACCGGTTCAGACAGTTCAGAGACATTCCTGGTCGGAGTCAGTCCGTCCGATTCGGCCGGCTCGGCACAGGGCTGGGCCGATTCATTCAAGGACACCAGTTGCACGGTCCCGCTGACCGCTTTCCAGGATACGCTCGGTACTTTTGTGCCGGGTGAGTATCTGCTGACAGTGACCGCGGTCAATGGCGGCTGGAACAAGAGCGGTCTTGACCTGTTCCTGAGCGGCGGAAACCTGGAAGGCGCTGTTGGCACTTTCGGCTGTGCGGTCCTGGCCAAACCGGTGATTTTCCGGGTGGAATAGCTCTTACCGCAAAGACGCAGTCGCTGCACCCCATACCCCGGGCGTCCGAGGGACGAATAAGGACACTGAATTCGGACGTGAGCGCCTGGGTTCAGTTAGGCTTTACTCCAGGACAATGATGTTCTTCTTCGCGCATATTTCCTTGAGTCTCTTGGGCCAGACCGTTACCGTGACTTCGCCCAGGTGCGCGGTCCGCAGCAGGTACATATACGTCCGTGCCTGACCGATACCGCCGCCGATGCTCAGGGGAATCTCGTCATTGAGAATCGCCCGATGGTACGGCAGGTTCAGGAAATCCTCCTGGCCCGACATCTTGAGCTGCACTTTCAGCGTTTCTTTGGTGACCCGGATGCCCATGGACGTCAACTCGTGCCGCCGTTTGGTCACCGGGTTCCATACCAGGATGTCGCCGTTCAGCCCGTGCATCATCTCGCCGTTCTTCTCGACGGTCTCGGTCACCCAGTCGTCGTAGTCCGCGGCCCGCATCTCGTGCGGGTATCCATCCTTCAAGGTCCAGCCGATGCCGATAATGAAGACCGCCGGGTACTTCTGGATAGTCTTGGTTTCGCGCTGCTTGCGCGGCAGGTCCGGGAACATGTCGAGAATTTCCTCGGCGTGCAGGAACGTCAGCTCCTCCGGGATAGCCGGATACTTGTCGGTCGTCAGTTGGGGAAACATCTCCTGCGCCGTCTTGCCCGCTCCGTAGATGACTTTCCATATTTTCCTGACCACGTCCTTGAGGAAATCGAGGTTGCGGTCCTCAGGTATGATGACCCGCTCCCAGTCCCACTGGTCCACGTACGAGCTGTGGTCGTGGTCCAGGAAGTAATCCTTGCGCACCGCCCGCATGTCGGTATTGATCCCCTCGCCGACCTTGCAGCCGAACTGCTTCAGCGCCGGCCGCTTCCACTTCGTGGCCGCCTGGACCACCTGGGCCGAAATCGGCGTATCAAGTCCGAGCCCGCACGGAAACTCAATCGGGGTCCGGGACCCGTCCCGGTCCAGCATGTCGTTGACACCGCTCTCGCGGTCCACAATCAGCGGAACCTGGACCAGTTGCAGGTTCAGCTCTCGGGCCAGACCGTCCTCAATGTGACGCTTGATTGCGAACAACGCCTTCATCCGGTCCATCGGACTCAGTAGGGACTCGTAGTCGTTGGGCAGGATTTTTTCCACCTCTTCGTAGGTGCTGATGCCGGGTCCTGCCAGGTCTGCTTTTTTGTCTGCCATACTGTTTACTCCTTTTTATAAGCCGTAGTAGTCCTTGACTGGCCGACACAGTATCGATGTTTCAGCCGGTTGTCAACAACCCGATCACCGCAATCCGCTTTCCGCCTTGAACCCTGGACCCCTTGCTCTGCGTCCTCGCAGGTGCCCTCCGATGGCTCACCCCTGTTCTCTTGCCTGCTGCACTTTGACTTCTGCCCTGTGCCTGCTATTCTCGACCGGTGCCCATCCTCCTGGTTCTGCTCTTGGCGGCAAGCCGGGTCGTCATTACCGAAGTGATGGCAAACCCTGCCGGTCCGACCGGAGCGCACAAACCCGAGGACCGCAATGAGTTCATCGAACTCCACAACCCGGGAGAAGAAGCGGTTGACCTTTTCAACTGGACAATCAACGACCTCGATGGTGTTGACTGGCTTGTCGCCTGGGAAGATTCATCCATTCTCATCTCAAACCCGACGCTCATCACTAACTACACATGGTTAGGGCCCGGCGCCTATGCAGTAGTGCTCGACTCGGAATACACCGACCCGAACCCGGAAGGAGGCTACATACAACCTTATCAGTTCGGCGACAGCACCCTGATTCTCACCACCCGCAACACAACCATCGGCAACGGCCTGGCAACAACCGACCCCTTGATTCTTGCCTCGCCTTATGGCGATACCAGTACATTCGGCACGCCCTCTGATTCCACGGACACCATTCCCTGCAACCCCGGAGACGGGCTTTCCTGGGAACGAATCAGCCCGGACCGGCCGGACACGATTGACAACTGGGCGGTCTGCCCGGACCCGGCCGGCTGCACGCCCGGCTCACCCAACAGCGTCAGTTCTCTTGTTGACCTTGCACTCACCATGCTGGACCTTGAAGACCCGACCGGGTTGGAGCCGAACCAGGCCTTCTACTGCCTTGTGGGGGTTGCCAACCCGGGCTTTGAGCCTGCAACTGACTGGAACCTCGAACTCTTTCTTGACCGCAACGGCAACACTTTGCCGGACCAGGATGAGCACGTCCAGAGGCTTTCCGGCTGGAGTCTTCCGCCTGGAGATGACTCGGTGCTGCGCATCCGGATGACTTGCCCTCAGGTCCAGACAGACCTCTGGGCCCGAATCCTTTGTCCTGCAGACCACGACACAATCAACAACCGGCTCCGCATCACCCTGAATCCGGGAAGCGGCACCCGGCTGCTCAACCTTGCCACAACCAGCTTCAGCCCGGACCAGGACGGATTTGAAGACAGCCTGGTGGTAATCTACCGCCTGCCCGATAACCGCGGCAAACTGAAAGCAGCGGTATTTGACCTTGCAGGTCGGGCAGTGTGCGACTTGTTCAACGGTAAGCCTGAAAATGCCCAGGGCACGCTATGCTGGGATGGCAGGCGCAATTCAGGTCAACCGGCTCCGGCCGGGGTTTATGCGGTCTGGCTGCAGTATCACCGTTCTGATTATGACGCGGCCGAGAAACTGCCCTTCCTCTTGTACCGCTAGTGACTGACGATGTAGTTGCGGGGGTTAACCCAGTGGCCGTTGCGCCGGACTCCGTAATGGAGATGAGTTCCGGTTGACCGGCCTGACGAGCCCACTGTCGCGACTTTCTTGCCCCGGGTTATCTTATCACCGATGCTTACCCACAACGAGCGACAGTGAGCATAGAAGGAATGAATCTTGTTACCATGGTCGAGTTCAACGCACCGGCCCCAGCCGCTTTTCCAGCCCGAGAAGATAACCCGTCCGTCTGCGGCCGCCACAATCGCGCTGCCATAAGGCGCGACAATATCAATTCCGTTATGCATCGTCCGCCGGCCGGTGAACGGGTCGCGGCGCATGCCGAAACCCGAAGTGAGCCAGCCCTGAACCGGCCAGATTGACGGTATGTGATTGAGCCGGTGCTCCTGCTCCTTGAGTGTCTTTTCAATCTCAGCCAGGGACCGTTCCTCAAACCCCATCCGGCGCATCAAATTGTCAATGTCGGGTTCAGCAGGCACAGGCGGACTGCCACCCACGCCCATCAGCCGGATATCGGACGGTATCAGATGAAGTCCGCTTGCACAGCGCAGTCGGTTGTCCATCTCCTCAGTCACGACCATGAACTGGCGGAATGTATCCACTGCTGCCGAATAGGTAGCCAGTTTGGACTTGAGCCGGTAGTTCTCTTCAACCAGACGGTTCAGCAGCCCGTAGTCCGTGCACCTGTCAATGAAAACCTGCCCCAGATACCCGGCCAGAAACAGGAAGCCGACCAGTACAAAACCGGCAAGGTAAAGGGCAAACACCGGAACGGACAGGTTGAACACCCTGTTTGCCCGCCTCAGGGCAACCAGAATCTGGAGCCGTTCCATTAGCACAATAATATCCACCCGCATCCATGTGTCAAGAAAGAGGGATTTCCTGCTGCTTCGACGCCTAACCAGCTTGGTTCCTTATGTCCTGGTGGTTGGTTCCTAGCGGTGCACGATGAACTTGTCCCGAAAGCTGGTCTGCGTACCACCGCCGGTCGCCTCACTGACTCGCGCGTCCAGCTTGTAAAGATATATCCCGTTGGCAAGCGGAGCGCCCTGCTCATCCAGCCCGTCCCACTCAATCTGGTTATATCCGAAAGAGCATGGCCGGGCCGGCAACCGGCGTACCAGCCGGCCGGAAATGGTGTATATCTTCACCGAAACAAATGCCGCCCGGGTAAGCACGAAAGTGAACCGGGCCGGGCCCTGTGCCGGATTCGGATAGACCAGACAGGTATCCAGCCTGAGCATTCCACTGAGTTCGGTGCGGACATAATAGGTGCTGACAAGACGGTTGTGCATGTTATCTGCTGCCACCACTGTGACCGAATCCAGATCCAGTCCCATCTTGACCGGATAGCTGAATCGGCCCCTGGTGACCGAGTTTTTGTCATAGCTGAACCGGGTATGAAGCTCGACTCGTCCTGAGATTCCTGCACCCCTCAGGCTCAGGCCATAGTCCGGGAGGGGCGCCAGGAGTATCCCGGACTCATCAGACAGTGTCCCCTTGAGAACGAACTGCTTTGGAACCGAAACAGTGTCCTCGGTGCTCAGCCGCCAGCCGTCAGCAAAAAGGGTCAATTCGGGCGGCACCGTGTCCTCGGTCTGGACCGGCTCACCAAACGGAATCAGGTTGTGCCGGCTGGAATACCCTTTTGCCTCATCCCAGCACAGAAAACTGACCGATGAGCTGTTGGCCAGCCTGACATAGCTGCCGTTCGGAACCACAACAGTATCCGGGTACAGGAGCCCTGACACCGTATCCGGCACCACGAACGAACACTGGACCAGACTCGAATCAAACGAACCAAGCGCGTTATGTATCTCATATCCGGGAAGCACATAGCTCGTTGCCCCGGCATCAGAAGAGTAGGTTCTGAACCGGTCAGCCTCATGCACCGATATGCCGTACATCCCCTGGGCAACCGGCACCGAATCGACAACACTGACCCGGGCACCGGGATAGAACGTATCCGGCATCACTACCGGTTCATCCCCTTCAGCCGGCAGCCGGAGCAGCGTTGCCGGGTCCCCGAAAAGGTGGTACAGGTCATTCCTGGTCGTAACCCAGGTCTCGAAAAAGGCCGGGCCGATTGGCTCATCCGGGTTCTCCACCAGTCCGGAAAACAGCAGCCGGGCAAAGTACTCATTACCACCAGGCACAGTCGCCTTGGACGCCCCGGTCGTGGCGATGCACCCGCTCTGCTTGCGCACCAGTTCCTCAGCGATGCACTCATACCTGGTATCATCGAATCTCCCGACCCCGCATGAGCCGAAAAACGCCAGGGAGTTGCGTGTCCCGGTCTCCACCTGGGGCACACCGTCAATATGCAGCGCCCGTTCGTGGCAGAGCTGAAAACCGGCCCCATGCCCGAAAAAGCACCACAAAAGCACGCCCCGGTCCAACTGGTTGTACAGCTCGGTCCGGGCCGCGGCCTTGTCGTTCACGCCTGTGAAGGGATATTCAGTAAGATAAATCTTCACCGGGTCGAGCAGGCCTCCGGCGTAAAGTATCATGTTCTCGCACCCGCCGATATGGGAAAACCCGATCGGGTCCCGCTTTGACATAACCGGTTCACCCAGCCACTCATCATCGGCCAATAGCAGAAACCGCTTTGCCCAGAACCCTAAAGGCTGGGTTTCATACTTCTTGACCTTTTCGAGAAACTGGCGCAACTCCATTGCGTTCCGGCAGGTGACACGGGCAAGAATCATGTCCGGATTGGCGCCCTCACCGTCGAAATCCGCATACCAGAGGTCAGAGGACTTGGCAATCGAGCCGTAGACCTCAGGGTCAATGTCAAAACCGACCTCATATGTCGGCACTGAAGGAGTCTTCAGGCTGTCAAGGTCGTATTTCAGGCTGTCGCTCGAGTAGTACTGAAGGTTGTCTCGGTAATCATAAGTAGCATCCCCGGCAAGAAGTCCATAAGTGGGCTGCTTCAAGCTGAGGAACTTCTTGATAGCACCCGGTTCCTCCATCCCGAACGCGTAGTCGTCATAAATGTCAGAAAGCTGAACAGCCCGGACCCGGGCATTGGTGATGCCGGCGATATTTCCTTCGCGATACCGGGCAAACACCCGGCCGGCCGCGTAGAACTCATCCGGACAGACAACGTAGTAGTCGGCCCATTCAGCCGGGTTGCGCAACCTTCCCGGGCTGCGCCGCTCCAGAACCAGCGGGGGAGTGAGGTACCGGGGCAGACCGCAGACAAACCTGGCCCGTCCCGAAACCTCGGCCCTGACTTTCCTGCTGCTTCCTGAAACCTCGGTGTCGATAATCCGCTTCGGGTTCCAGGGGTCGGTCACATCAAGGACAATCGCATCGCCTGATGCACCCTCGATTCCGAAATCCACAATCCCGCTGTCCTCACACCAGAACTGCACCTCTGGAGCGCTGGCCGAAACCTCCAGTCTCTCCGCATACCGGACCTCAAGATAGTCCAGAAAAATCTCGGTCTGCGGGTCCCCATAGAGCTCAAAACCAAGCGTGTCGGCCATCCCGGGCCTGGCACCCGCTTCTACAGGAATGTTGTCAAACACGAAATCGGCCGGGGTCGGGGTTGCATGCCTTGGTATTACGACGATTGTATCGAGCACAACCCCGTTAAGGTGAATCCTGACATAATAACGGGGTGTTGGGTCGCCCGGCTCTTTTCTGCCGTATAACCGGCCCGAAATGCTGTAAATGGTGTCACGCAGCGACAGATCCAGGTCACGATAGTGAAATCCGCTTTCCACTCCGGCCTGCTTGAAGTACCGCTCCCAGAGCCAGAGCAGCCCGGACCGGGCCGGACAGAGCTTGTCCTGCTCGAGTCGGACACGATTGAGCGCGGTTGCCCGGGGCGCAAGTGCACCCGCGCCCGAAACGGTTCCCATCCGGGCTCCAGGCCCGAAGCCCCAGGTCAACCACAGATACTGGTAACGGGTGAATAGATTCGGCACCCACTCCAGATTGCCCAGACTGTCCTGTTTCCAGGTTGAAGGCGCTTCAGCATAGAAGGCGATGTGGTCTCCTTTGTCAAACCTGCCGTCTTCCTCGCCCTTGACATAAACCGGCACCTCAATCATCGTGTCCGGGTATTGCCTGTTGATTTCGTAAGGGCCGATTGAATAGAGCCGGAATGTCCTCGGGTCAACACCATCAGTCCCTAAACCGGCTTTGGTCAGGTCCGAGCCGGTAATCTTGTACATCCCGGTTGACTTGACTTTGACCTTGCACCAGACATCAGACCGCTCAAAGAAGTTGAAGCTGTCCTGGTCAGAATCCAGTTTCCAGGTTCGGGCCAGGCTGCCGTTCAGAAGCATCCGTTCAAGCACCAGGTCAAGCGGGTCAGTCCGATAAACCGGTTCGCCGGCTCTGTCAAAAACAACCGTAACCTTGAGCCTTCGGTGCATCCGGACAACATTGGTGCCGGGGTTGTACTGAACCGGGTTGAGCCGAATCCGGGCAATCCGGACATTCCGCACTCTCTCGATACCGACAAGCTCTGCCACCGCCTCAGGCCAGAACCGGTTCTGTCCAAAAGCCGAATGCTGTATCGCTGGTGTGAAACCGGGTGCCGGCCTTATGTCAATCCCGGACAGTTTCTCGGTCTGTTCTACGGCAACGCTGAGCCGCACCCTGCCTTCCTGCGGAACCCCGACAAGCACCACCCTCCCGGGCAAATCCGGCTCTCCGGGCATTGCAAGCCGGTCGGTTCCCGGTGCAGACACAACCGCACCGTCAGGTGTTGACCCAAGAACGAAACTGTCCGGCACAAACTCAAACTCCAGACCACGGGCCGAGGAAGAAATGACCCGGATTTGCTCAGAGGTCTGGTCCCGGCTTAACTCAATAGCGGCCGAACCTGCCTCTGCGGCTGCATTCTCAAGAGGATTGGCCGCAATGACGCGAGCGACCAGAGAGAGAATGAACAGCAGCAGAACCGGCCTGGTCCGGACGGCGGCCGGGAACGATGCCGAGTGAGCGGTCATACACAGTATCATAAACAGGCGGTAATCGAAGTCAATCTCATAGTCAGGCCATCGGCAGAACCAGCCCGAGTAGTGCGCCGCCCAGCACAAGCCAGACCGGGTCAGCCTTGAATCTGAGCAGTATTGCCAGGCTCAGCACCGCAACGATTGCCGGCGCCGGACCGGTAATCGCATTCTGCCCGATGAAGATTGTCGCAGAAACCAGCATGCCGCAGACCGCGGGCAGCACACCGGACAGGAATCCCTTGACCAGCGGATGATTCCTGACCTTCCGATAAACATGAATCAGTCCCCAGAGCAGGAGGAACGAAGGCAAAAACACCGCTACAGTCGAGATTATTGCACCCCAGAGTCCCATAACCTTGAATCCGACATAAGTGGCCGTGATAGCAACCGGGCCTGGAGTTATCTGGCCCAGGGTCACGCCGTTAATAAACTCCGTTGCTGTCAGCCAGTGGTGTACATCAACCACTTCGTGTTGGATAAAAGGAATCGCGGCATAACCACCCCCGAAAATGATAGTTCCCACTTTCAGGAAAACCCCGGCCAGTTCCAGGCCCCGGCCCCACAAAGACCCTGCCTGCCCGACCCCTGCCAGCGGTATGAAATACGGAGCCAGAACAAACACCTTGCGCGGAATCAATGCCCGCCAGGAACCTGAAAGTAGAATCCCCAGAAACCCGCATCCCAGGACAACCAGCAGCACATCTACTTTGAGCACCAGCAGCCCCAAAGCAATCAGTGCAATCAAACCGGCCTTCCAGTTCCTGATATGGACCCGGCCGATGCTGAGACACGCCCAGGCCAGAATCCCGGCAACCACCGGCTGCACCCCGAGAAAAAGCCGTTCCACCAGCGGCACCGAACCAAAACGGAAATACAGATAACTCAACAGGCACATCAGGACAAATGAAGGCAGCAGCAGCGCGACAACCGCCAGCGCCATCCCGCGCAACCCGCGTAACTCGTACCCGATGTATTCCGCGTAATTGCTGACAAAAGGCCCGGGCAGCATCTGGCCCATTGCAACCGCCACCCCGAGTTGGCTGTCGTCAATCCACTTCTTCTGCTTCACGAGAACCTGACGAATCAGGGCCAGCATTCCGACCCCACCGCCAAACCCGATTGTCCCGATTTTCAGAAAGGTAAGCGCCATCCGCCAGAGCGAGACTCTGGGACGCGACCGCTCAGACCCCGCGGTTGTCTTCAGGTCTGACCGCTCCGCCATCGGCCCATTCTATTGAGAAACCGTCGTCTATCAAGACGATGCAGACACCCAAGAACCGGAATAGAGGCGCAAAGGGATGAGAAGTTCAAAGCCCAAAGTCCAAATGACAGAACAATGACTGGGGCAGGTTTTTCTTCAGTCATTAGGAATTTGGATTTTCCGGCACTGCTCTTTGTGCCTTGGTGGTGAACTCTTCATATCGGTTTTCGGAACATCTGGGCCAACTGCAAACGAACACCACACTCCACCGAGTACTGACCGGATGATATGGAGTGCGGGAGCAGAGCTCCCGCTTTCAGAGCCGGAAGCCGTGCTTCCGGCAGAACAAAGCGGCGGCACGCCGCCGCAGTCCAAAACGGCCACCTCTGCGGCTTCAACTTCTGCTTTCTGTATCCTGTATTCTGTATCCTGTCTCCCATATCCTGCTTGGCGCTCTTGGCGGCTAATCAAATTCCGAACGTCGAGTTTCGCGTGCCAAATGAAGGACAACGGAAGATTGCCACGCCTGCTTCGTAGCCTCACAATAACAGCAGGGTCTGCGGTTTTGCCTTTTGCAATTTGCACTTTGCCTTTTGACTTGGATTTCCTCTTTGTACTACAAGGCTACAACATCGTCGTTTTCGCGAAGATGTTTTCCGCTGTCATTCCTGTTTCGTGCCTTTCGTGATTTCGTGGCCAATTCGTTGCTCGTTCTCGGCTGAACCG
>JAUWNN010000086.1 GCA_030612625.1 Caldifarciminota bacterium | reverse complement strand
CCCCCGACCCCCGACCCCCGACCCCCGACCCCCCGGCCCCCTTCCTCCAGCGTCTCCGTGTAAAGCGAATAAGAACTCAGCCACGATATGGCCGGGAAGTGCCGCTGGAAAGCGAGCTTGTCCTCCAGGGACCAGAACACTTTGACAACCCGCAATGTCGCCTGCACCACCGGGTCGTTCAAATCCCCACCGGGCGGTGACACAGAACCCACCACGGTCAGCGTCCCCTCACGTTCCCGACCCCCGACCCCCGACCCCAAACACACAACCCGGCCGGCCCGCTCATAAAACTCAGCCACCCGGGACCCAAGATAAGCAGGATACCCCTCCTCCCCCGGCATCTCCTCAAGCCGGCCCGAGATTTCGCGCATCGCCTCGGCCCAACGCGAAGTCGAATCCGCCTGCACCGCGACCGAATACCCCATGTCCCGATAATACTCAGCCAAAGTGACCCCGGTATAGACCGATGCCTCCCGCGCTGCCACCGGCATGTTCGACGTGTTCGCAACAAGTATCGTCCGTTTCATCAAAGCCTCGCCCGACTTCGGGTCACGCAACCGTGGAAACTCCGTCAACACGTCGGTCATCTCATTACCGCGTTCGCCGCAGCCGACGAATACGACAATCTCGGCGTCAGACCACTTCGCAAACTGATGCTGAATCACCGTCTTCCCCGACCCGAACGGCCCAGGCACGCACGCGGTCCCGCCCTTAACAATCGGGAAAAAAGTATCTATCACCCGCTGACCTGTAACCAGCGGTTCCTCGGGCGGCAGCTTCCGCTGATACGCCCTCGGCCGCCGCACCGGCCAGCGCTGCATCATACTCAGCTCCCTGACCCCTGACCCCTGACCCCCGATTCCCGATCCCCGATTCCCGACCCTGACCGTCACAACCGTCTGCTCAACGGTGAATTCCCCTTCTTTGATATCAACAATTTCTCCCCGAATTCCGGCAGGAACCATCACCCTGTGCACCACAAGCACCGTCTCCTGCACCTCGCCCAGGATATCACCCGGCTCTACTTTGTCGCCTTTCTTCCGCACAGGCTTAAAGAACCAGCGCCGCTTCCGGTCGAGCGGCGGAATTTCGATACCGCGGCCTATGAAGTCTCCGGTTTTCTCGCGGATGACGTCCAACGGCCGCTGAATTCCGTCATAAATGGATTCAATCAGACCCGGGCCGAGTTCAACACTGAGCGGCTCGAAAGTCGGGAAAACCGGGTCGCCCGGCCCGATTCCCGCTGTTTCTTCGTAAACCTGAATCGAGGCTTTGTCGCCTGTGAGGTCAATTATCTCTCCAATCAGCCGCGCCTGACCGACTCTGACCACATCATACATCCTTGAACCGGCCATTCCTTCAGCCACTACTAAAGGCCCGGATACTTTCACTATCCTGCCGGCAGTTGGTTCTGCCTTCTGTGCTTTGGTTTCTGCTTTCACTTCAACTCCCGAACCCCGCTCTGCGTCCTCGCAGGTGCCATCCGATGGCTCATCCCCGATCCCCGATCCCTGCCCTGTCCGTACTGAATATGTCGATACCGACCGCTCGTCTGACAACCTCCTTCAGCCGTGCAATGCTCCTTCGCGCATCCTCGGTCGGTTCGACCGCAGGCAACGCAATAATGCACGGAACCGGGGATTTGCGAAAGCGGTCCAGCACCGGCTCAACAAAAGAACGCAACTCCTCTGTGAAGAATATTACCCGGTACCCCTGAGCCACCAGGTTCTGCACCTGTTCGGTTACGTCGGGCCCGGGCTCAACCGGAAACACCCGAAGTCCGGCTGCCTGGAAAAGCCCGGTCGCTTCGCGCCCTCCAACGACCGCAATTCGGTCGGTGTCCTTGCCGGTCAAAGTTTCAGGCAACATAGGCAATCAGATGCTGACATTCGGCCTGGGCCATACCCGCTCTCTTGGCCGCGGATAATTGACGCAGGTTGGTGAACTCGTTTTCCCGAAAAAGGTAGTACGCAACCAACGGTTCATACCCGAAGGTAACGTACCGGGCTTGGCGCAGGTGCTGTAGTTGCATTTCCCGGCCCAGTTGTTCTATTCGCAATAAAGAACCGTGGGCAACAACCTGGCTGATTCCGTCCTGAACAAATCGCCGATAAGGGGTGAGCCGGAACCGGGCTGTTACCGCATCCCAGTCTTCGCTGAGCAGGCCTGCCAGGCAGGAAAGGGGTATGCTTCCTCCGGGCAGAAAGGCCTGCCTCAGAATCCGCGGTTCTTTCTCGTGGGCCCGGACACGGACAAAAGCAATAAGGTTCTCAATGTCGGCGTGAAGTGAATAAAGGTCGGTCAGAAACAGACTGGGCCGGACAAGCATCAGCGCCATCTTCTGCTCCAAGCGGTCGAGCACGAAGTCAATGACTGTGGGGTCCTGCCACACCTCTGCTTCCCTGTAATCCGCCAAAACAGCACCAATCAGCTTCTGTGCCCAAGGGAATCTGGCTGCCAGCAGGGCGTCTGCTGCAGGAAAAAGTCCTTTCTGTTCTTCGTTCCTCACTTGCTGTTCGTGTCGCGGGTCAGGACTTCCCCGGGTCTTGCTCACCAGCTCCTTCAGTTCCGACTTGACACCACAGAGTTTCTGCCCAAGCCGGAATAAAGTCAAAAGCCAATCGTCAAGACAATACCGAGCAAGGAACGAGAAGTTGTCGGCTGCGGCAAGGCTGAACGTTTGCTCTAAATCCAGGGCCGTGCCTTCTCCGCTCAGATAACGGCCGTAGCTGGTGTCGACCAGGGCTGTCCGCAACTCGACTCGACTACCAGTGCGTATGAGCCGGTCGTACCGGCCCCGGTCAAGAAGAAGGGTTTCCAGAGCCCGTACCCGGCCGTTCGTAAAACCGTATCTGGTATCTTCGCTCATTGCAGTCATTATTCAAGCCGCTAAGGCGGTAAACTATAAGCATGTCCGCTTGGGCTGTCAACAGGCCGACTGTCAGTGTTGACCAGAGGCTGTTTTCGGGTTAGAAGATATCATCAAGTAACCAGGAGGCCTGATGAAAACGGTTCGGCAAAAGACGGCAAAGCAGTTGGAAGAGTATTACTCAATCGAATCCCGACTGATCTACGGGAAGAATGTCTCCCAGCGTTGGGACTTCAAGAGACATGTTATTCCACCAATATCCGCTTCAACCAACTTCCGCTTCTGCTCGGCCGAAGAAGGTACGGCTGCCTTCGCAGACTTTGCGCAAAGGGCTGCGGGTCAGGACAAAAAGGAGTTCCGCTACATCTACGACCGGCTCGACGAACCCAACAAAAACCTGCTCGAAGAACACCTGGCTATCGCAGACCAGGGCGACATCGCACTGGTTTTCTCCACAGGCATGGCAGCCATCAGCGCCCTGCTCGCTGTGCTGCTGGAGGAGAAACCGGACCACACCAAAGACGAACTGCTGGTCCATATGCCCGTCTACGGATGCACCAACGACCTTCTACGTAAGCACATTGAGGCCCGACTTCGTTATCCGGTTCGCTACGCCGACCTGTCCGAGCCGGACGGCCTGGAAAGAAACTTGACCCCTGGAACCAGGGTGGTGTACTGCGAAACTCCGGCCAACCCCACAATGAAACTGGTGGATATTGCCGCACTCGCTTCTGTGCTCAAACGGGAGAACAGCCGCCGCGCGCAGCCCGTGCTGCTGGTTGTAGACAACACTTTTGCTTCACCGTTTTGCCAGCGGCCCTTGACCCTGGGAGCGGATTTCACCTGTTACAGCCTCACCAAGTCCATTGGCGGCTTCGGCACGGTAATGGGTGGGTCAGTGGTAACGAAAAAAGACCACCTGTTAATCGCCGGCAAGCTGATTCAACACCGCAAGGATACCGGCGGCTCTCTGTCGCCAACCAATGCCTGGCATATTCTGGTTTATGGAATCAGCACTCTGCCTCTGAGGATGCGCCAAATGCAGGCAAACGCCCGGAGAATCGCCAAATTTCTTAATGGACATCCGGCCGTAGGGCTTGTCTCCTATCCTGGACTTGACTCCTTTCCTCAACTTTCGACAGCCCGGAAGCAGATGAAAGACTACAACGGGACGTTCGCGCCCGGCAATATGATTTATTTTGAGCCTGACGCAGACACGCCTGGAATACGCAGGTCGATAGCAACTTTGTGGATGGACCGAATAGCCAAAAACGCTTACACTATAACTCTGGCGGTCAGTCTCGGCCAGATAAGAACCTTGGTTGAACATCCCGGCGGAATGACGCACGCTGTCCTGACTGACCATGACCTGAAAGCTGGGCATATCGACCCAGGTGGCATCAGAATCTCTGTCGGGATTGAATCTTGCGAAGACCTCGTTCGTGACCTCACCATGGCTCTTGCAACTTAGGTATCTACCAGCAAAGAGATACCTGTTTGTAGGTGGTGAAGATGTTGCACACCCTTCCGGTTACAACTACAGTTATTGAACTATAAGAACTGTTGTTGTTGTGTATGTGGAGAGTGTGGAAAAGGCTGGAGCCACCTGGCAACGGCGACTCCAGCCTTTAGGGGTCGGGGACAACCGGTGTTTCTGTTTGTGGACAGGTGCACCCTTTTGCTTGTCCACAACTCTGTTCACAGGCCTATCCCCGGCTTATCCCGGAAGACAGCTTCTTCAGGCGAGCGGCAAAGGATACATCCTGTATCCTGAGTCGCTCTATTTTATCAATGGCATGCATGACCGTTGTGTGGTCCTTGCCGCCAAAGCAGAAGCCGATCTCCTTCAGGGAAAGGTTTAACTTCTTACGCATCAGATACATTGCCGTCTGTCGCGCCAGCGCCAGGTGTTTGGTACGGCAGGTACCTTTTATTTCTGTTTGGGATACATCGAACTGCTGTGCTGTGGCAGAAACTATGGTCTCCTGGTCCAACGGTTTTTCCGGAACCACCAGGTCTTTAAGCGCCTGCTCGGCCAAGTCGACTGTAATTTCGGCGCTATTGAGCGACGCCAGGGCAAACAGTCTTATCAGGCCGGCTTCGAGTTCGCGGACACTCTTCTTGACCCGGGCCGCGATGTAATACGCCACCGTGTGAGGCAGCTCCCGTTCTTCAAGTGCAGCTTTCTGCTTAAGGATAGCAATTCTTGTCTCCAGGTCTGGAGCCTGGATGTCCACCACCAGGCCGGAGCCGAGCCGGGACACGAGCCGTTCCTCCAGCGTCGGTATCTCCTTCGGCGGCCTGTCGCTGGTGAATACAACCTGGCTGCCGGCATCGTGAAGGTGGTTGAACATATGGAAAACCTCTTCCTGCAGCCTTTCTTTTCCCACGAGATAGTGAATGTCATCGAGAAGCAGCAGGTCAAGACCGCGGTATTTGCTTTTGAACTCCAGGCGGGTGTTTTTCTCAATCGCCTGAATCAGCTCGATAAAAAGGGTTTCGGCCGCCACGTAATAGACTTTGACATTTCTGTGCAGACTCAGGGCATGGTTCCCGATTGCCTGAATAAGATGGGTTTTACCCAAGCCTACGCCTCCGTACACGAAAAGCGGATTGTAAGCGGCGCCCGGACGTTCGGCTACGCTCCGGGCTGCGGCACAGGCGAACCTGGTCGACTCACCGACGATGAAGTTTGTGAAAGTGTATCGGGCCTGCAGGCGGTAACCCTCCGGTCTGATTACCGGCTTGAAATTCAGAGCGGCCCGGCGTTTAAGGACCGCGGCGTCTGCGACATCCCGGGCCCGGTACAGAACGGTGAACTCCCGGCCCGTGAGGTGTTTCAGGGCCGATTTGATTTCGGCAGAATAGTGCTGGCCCAGCCATTCGGCAAAAAAAGAGTTGGGGACTTCTACCTCAACGACGGTCTTATTGACGTCCTGACCTTTTGTGGGCGCGAGCCAAGTGTCGAAACCTTCCTGACTCACCCGCACTTTCAAGTACGCCAACACATCTATCCACAGCCTTGCGGCGTCGGTCGTCATATCATTGTCGGCATGCGCATTCAGCCTGCCGTCAGCCAAGGCCACCCCTTTCTTCAGGTTCAATCGATAGCAAGACTACATACAGGTTATCCACAACGTTATCCACACAAGCTGTGGGTGTAACACCCAGGCATAAAAGAAATTAGGCCTGGGCCCGGAAAGCAATCCACAATTGTATGGACTACCGTTGCCTAGCGAATCATAGGGATAGAAATCCTGGTGTCAAGCAAAGAAGTCCGGTGTCAGTTGATTTCAGACCGGCCGTTCAGGCGTTCTGGTTTCAGGTTTGACCTTCCGCGGCCTGTAATGTCCCGGCACGAATCACTACGGGTCTTTGCTACTACGGAGTTGCGGTTCCACAGCTTACCGCCTGCCCGAGACTTATCCCGCCGTCATTGACCGGGACCAGTTGGTTGTAAACCACCCGGTATCCCTTACGCCTGAGTTCGGCCGAGACCCGGTGCCTGAGCAGGTTGTTCTGGAACGAGCCGCCAGAGAGAAGGACAGTGTTGACCCGATAACTCCTCGCCAGTTGATGAGCCAGGCGAGCTACAGCCCTGACTATGGTGTTGTGGAAACGGGCCGATACCACGGCCGGGTCTGTTTTGGCCAGGACATCTTCAAGCACCTGGCTGATAATCGGCCCGGGGTCAACAAGGGCCGGGTCCGGGTGGGTGAGAAGGACATTGTCTCTGAAATAGTGCCCCTGCTCATCCGGGTTCGCGCAGGCTTCAAGCGCTATCGGCGCCTGACCTTCAAAAGCCGCATTCCGGCAGACCCCGGTGATTCCGGCGACAGCATCGAACAGCCGGCCCAGACTGGATGTAGCAACAGCCCGATGGGCCTGAAGCAGATTCCTTACCGGGCCCACATACCTGCTCAGGCCGAGTTGCCTGGGAACACGACCTGTTACCTGGAGCAGGTAGCCGGCAGCTACCCGGCCCGGATTGGCAACTACGGCTCCGGGCTCGGTCAGTTGCAGGTATTTCAGATGGCCGACCCGGCGCCAGCTCAGGTCCGGCCCGACCAGCAGGAATTCGCACCCCCATATCGCTCGGTCTGTGCCGTACCCGGTGCCGTCAAAAGCAAGGCCCAGGGCCGGCTTCTGGATTCCGTGCTCTGCCATTACCGCTGCCACATGGGCGTAATGGTGCTGGACCCGGAACAACGGCAGTTTCCACTTCGCGCTCAGTCGTTCTGCCAGACGGGTTGACAGGTAATTCGGGTGAAGGTCGCAGGCGATGCGGCAGGGCTTCAGTTTTGTCCAGTCCAGATATCTTTCCAGGGTGTTGTGAAAGAAATGCTCGGCCCGGGAAGAACCCAGGTTACCAATATGGGGACTCAGGAATACCCGGTTCGCGTCCGCCAGAGCAAAGCAGTTTCGCAGTTCAGCGCCGAGCGCCAGGGTCGGTTGTTTCACGTGAAACCACGGGTCAAGAACTATGGGTTGGGGAGCGTAACCCCGTGCCCGCCGTACCATTATCGGGCGCTTGTCCGCGAGCACCACCGAGTCATCGCACCGGTTGGCAATTGGCCGGTTATGGGTCAGAGCAAGGTCAAACACACCCCGAAGCTCCTGGAGCAGTTCCGGGTCAGAAGCGGTGAGGCGGTCGTCCCTGGTATTGGCGCTTGTCATTACCAGCACCGGGGCCCGGCCCTGGAGTCTATGGAGTTCGCGCAGAAGCACGACATGAAGCGGGGTATAGGCAAGCATCACCCCGAAATGGCTGTTATTCGGCGCGATGAGCCGCGATACGGAAATGGGGACATGATTCCGTATCGTGTCCCCATACCTTTTCCGCAGGAGGACGATAGGGGCCGCGGGTGAACAGAGCAGTTCCCGTCCGGTTCCGGTTATGCGGCAGAACCCGCGGACAGCAGAAAGGTTTTCGCACATGACCGCTAATGGCTTGGCCGGTCTTGATTTACGCTGGCGCAGGCGTGCAACCGCTTTAGTACTTGTAGCATCGCAGGCCAGTTGAAATCCGCCCAGGCTTTTGATAGCTACAATTCTGCCGGCTGCAATTGCCCGGGCCGATTCCATAATCGGGTCGCAGGCCAGAAGCCGGCCTGATGAATCGAGCAAAGACAGCGAAGGGCCGCATTCAGGGCAGGCATTGGGCTGGGCATGGAAGCGCCGGTCTTCAGGGTTCTGATACTCTCTAGAGCAGTCAGGGCACATTTGGAATCCGCGCAACGTGGTTCGGGGCCGGTCATAAGGCAGTGTTCTAACAATGGTGTAGCGCGGGCCACACTGGGTACAATTGGTGAACGGGTAGCAGAAGCGCCGGTCCTTCGAACAGAGGAGTTCTTTTCGGCACTCCGGGCACACCGCGATATCAGGCAGGACCAGGGCCCCGGGTATGGGGACACGATGCGGAATCATGTCCCCATTGTTTCCGCTCGCCACAATGCGAAAGCCTTTGAACCTTCGAGGCTTAGCAGGTCGGACCCTGAAGGATGTAACTCTGGCCAGAGGTGGCGGATTTGCTTTGAGCTTCGAGATGAATTCTCTAACCCTTAACCCCTGACACCTAATCTCCACCCCGCTTGAAGAGTTGGCCACTGTACCGACAACACCCATTGATATCGCCAGCCGGTACACATAAGGCCTGAACCCCAAGCCCTGAACCTGGCCTTGAATCGTTACCTTAAGCCCGGGCAGAGACGAGGGTTCCAGGGGCTCGGGGCTCGGGGCTCGGGGGGTTGAGCCGTCGGACGGCACCTGCGAGAACGCAGAGCAAGGAATCGAGGGGGTGCGGCCCGGAAACCGCGTTCCGCTTACCGCTTTCCGCCTTCCGGCTCCTCAGGCTTGACCCGGGCTGGATCGGGGGTCGGGGGTCGGGGGTCGGGGGTGGGCACCACCGGCTCAATCAGTTCTTCTTCATCCTCAGGCACCTCAAGAATGTTCTTGTCGTCTTTCTTCTTAGCCAGCACAGCATAGACCAGGGTGTTACCGGCATACCAGACCGAGCAGCCGTAAGCCAGAACGATGAGCGCTACTACATACAGGCATACTCCGAGGAGGACCGCGGCAATGTCCATACTCCAGTTGAACGAGATGTATTCAGTGGGCATATACATCTGGGGCAGACCCATCGCCTTGGCGGAAAACATGAAAGCCAGCCGCAACTGCTCAGGCCACCAGTAAGGCAGATTGATTTGGAAGTAGAAAGCGGCATTCGACATCACGTCGGCCATTTTGGCACCGGTGAACAGCTTGAGCACGAGACAGCCGATTCGGCCGGCACCGCTTGCGGCAAGACCCATAAGGAAAGAGCCCAGCCTGGCCAGGACCGCGACGATTGCCAGATACCATACAAGCCGGGCTGGCTGCTCATTGACGCACGAGAACACCTCAAAAATGGTGTCGAATGTATCATTCCTGGTGGTACCGACAATGCTCGGGCCGATAAGCAGGCTGAAGAGCAGGACGATAAGCAGGTAGACGATGAACATCGATGCGGCAAAGGCCGGCAAAGCCATCAGCCCGATGAACACCTCGCCGAAATAAGGTATTGCACCCAGTGCGCTTAGGATAAATCCGGCCACCACGATAATCGCGATGAACGCAATTAGAAGCAGTGGGCTTGCAAGAACCGAAGGGATATGCTTGAGAGCGAACCGGAAAGCCTCTTTTGATTCATAGAACTCATCGCCGCGCAACTGCTCATAAGTGACTTTAGAAACCGCGGTGCCGGTAATCAGTGTGCTGCACAGGAAAAACAGAGCCCCGACTGCGTAGATTACCCAGGCGTACCAGGTAAACGAAAAGACAAGCGGCTCGGGGAACGGCAGCAGGCGGAAATTCTCCCAGACAGTTATGAACTCGTGGCCGGCAACAAGGTAAGCCACAAAAGTCAGCACGGCGTAGCCGGCAAACCCGACCAGCAGACCAAGAAACATCATCCACACTTTCTTGGCCGAAAGCCCGAGTCGGAGAACGCGGAAGATGTCCTTGTAATTAAAATGGAGCTTCGTCATCCACAAACTCCTTTCATCCAGCGGCGTATGCTGCCGACTGGCACAATACGGTCATTAGCGGAAAAGGGTCTTGACAGCCCATAGAATAAGGACCAATAGCCCGGCCATTACGCCCAGCAGTACCCATTTCAGCGGCAGCCGGTAGTGGCGTTCTGGAAAGAAGCGACGCCTGAATCGCACCATATCGTAAACGTGTCAAGGCACGGACTGAGCAACCGAGAACTTAACCAAAATATGAAGTGTGTCAGCCGGACTCAATACAAACTCCAGCATCGCTCTATCCTAGCAGTCAGCTTTCTTTTGTCAAGAGCCTGCGTATGGAATGCGGTGGCTTGCCGTCGCTCTACCTGCCGGAAGCGAACCACAAATAAACACAGACAATCAGAGCGCGACGAATCATAAAACAGATATCGTTCTGAGTGAGGCGCGTAGCGCGGAACGCCCGCATTGTCGGTCACGTCGCACACCACCCTGCTTACCTGCGCGGCGACCTTTGCGTACTCCTCGTACCTGCGCACCATCGTGGCCCGTTTCGCGGCCAGCACGTCCGCAACCCTGGTTGGATTGTGCTTCTTCGCGTACCTACTGATTTGGTGCTCCAGCCGTTTACGCGCCAGCCCTCTCGGTCTCTATCCATAGCCACCTCCATATTTTGGCTTCTACCGGGTTAGAGACCGGAATAGCCAAAACATAACCCTACCGACAACACACTGACGAAGCGAGGGTTACAGCGTTGGCCCTGCAAATGCCCACCGTCCGGGGGGCAGTGGGCCCCACCCTCCCCTTCGACATGGCCTTTGTCATGGGTTCCGACTCGGGCATCCTGGTCGGTATCGTCATGTTCCTCTTGATGACATCCGTCACGAAGTCCGAAAACCTGTTCGTCACGACCTTCGCTCTGACTTCGGACGCGGTCGTCGTGCTCTGGCTC
>JAUWNN010000271.1 GCA_030612625.1 Caldifarciminota bacterium | reverse complement strand
TGTTCATACCTATTATGCCCGCGTGATGAAGTTACTGGCGGCGGCAGTTGCGGTTTCTTCTGGCGGCAGTTATCTGCAGTCATATTTTCGGGATAGGCCTCAGGGAAGGCCCTCGGGAGAGCCTTGGGAGAGGGCCCCGGGGGCGCAGGAGGGGTAAAAGGCTTCAGTCGGCTAAAGTCCTGATGTCGGTGTGCTTAGGCTGGTTTCAGGGCTTGCAGCTTTGTATAATATGAACTATACCATTGGTTGAAAGCGGATGCCCTTGAAACGGAGCAAGGACACCTTCCGGTTCCCTCAAGAACCGAACGAGAAGCTCAGGGAACTCCGGCTTCGGGCCGGTGTCGGCAAATGGGTATGCGAGAACTCGGATGAAATGAGCAAGCATAAGAGCCGGCACATGTCAAGATTCGACCCGGTTCGTAACCCGTCCTGGCGTACAACCCGCAGGTCACCTTTGGAGAGTTGCGTTGAGCTGAATCCCAGAACCGAAATAGAGCCACGAAGACAGGAAACGGCTGAACCGCAGATTACGCAGATTGCACAGATAGAGTCCGGAAAGGAATCTGCGTTCATCGGTATTCATCTGCGGTTACTTCTGCTTCGTGAATTTCGTGCTTTCGTGGCCAATCCTATATCGGTTTTCGGGCTGAACCAGCGGCTTGACTTTGCTATGGCTCTACTTATTCTAACCTGATTATGAGGAGACCGAATGGCTAAGAACCTGCTCTGGTTTGGCGACAACCCGAAGGTCCTGCGCAAGGACATCAAAGACCGGGTTGATGGAGTCCTATCGGAATCCTTGACATCGCACGCCTTCGGATTTCTACTAGTAGTATGATGAACCATTCGGCCACGAGTCAGGTCAGATGAAAACCGCTGAGAAGCTAGCACTCAAGGACAAATTCAAGCGGCAACTGAAGGCGCTTGCCAGAACTCTGCCCGGATGCATTGCCGGCGATGACGCACAGTGGACGATTAAAGGCTTCATCGACATCTATAAGAACATCTACACGCTTACTGCAGACACTAAAGTGGTCTCCAAGGTCTTGGAAATCCACCTGTTTCCGAGAATCCTCGAGTTCGCCGAACGGCATTCTTACAGGCTCGTGCTTCCGGAGTATCAGAATCACTATCCAGATTTCTCATTCGTCGCTAAAAGGGACGATTCCATCAAGTTCGCTGTGGATATAAAGACCACCTACAGACTTCCTAACAATCCTGAGCTCTGCAACAGGTTCACGCTCGGTTCTCACGGTAGCTACTTCATCAACCGTACCGGCAAGAAGAACATCCGATTCCCTTACGGCGACTACCTGGGACATTTCTGTCTGGGGATTATCTACACAAGGACCGACGCAGCGACCAAGGATAAACCAAAAGTCCATCCCATAAGACGGCTCAGGTCGATAACTTCTGTAATCAAGGACTTCCAGTTCTTTGTCGCCGAGAAGTGGGAAATCGCGAGTGACAAACAGGGTAGCGGAAACACCGCCAATATTGGCAGCATTTCCAGAATCAGGGACTTGCTCAAAGGAAACGGCATCTTCAAGAAACTCGGTGAGAAATGGTTTGATGACTACTGGATGAACTACGGTCGCATCACGATTACTACTCCCGACCGGAAACAGAAGACAATAACCAGACTGGCCGAGTTCCTCAGATACAAAGGCAAAGACGAAAGCTTGGTCAACCCCTGCGCCAGCCCGAGCAGGAAAAAAGGACCCAGGAACAGTAAGCGATGAAGGTCTATGTGCCGCCAATCAAGTGTCAGGGCATCAAGACAAAGCTAGTCCCTTTGATACTCGCCAATGTCGAGTTGTCAGGCCGCGGCACATGGCACGAACCTTTTGTGGGCTCTGGGGTCGTTGGTTTCAACCTCAGGCCAAAGCGAGCCCGTTTCAGCGATACCAATCCGCACCTTATCAGATTCTACGATGCTGTCAGAACATCGGACATCACACCGCAGACAGTCCGTGAATACCTCGAAAGGGAAGGAGCTGCGCTCGCGCGTGAAGGCGAGACTCATTACTACGCCGTGCGTGACAGGTTCAATCGCAACCACGAGCCACTCGATTTCCTTTTCCTGTCGCGTTCCTGCTTCAACGGGATGATAAGATTCAACAAGAACAATGGATTCAACGTGCCCTTCTGCAGGAAACCACAACGCTTCTCGGCCGCATACATCACCAAAATAGTGAATCAGGTCAAGTACGTGTGGGAAGCTGCCCAGCTTCGTGAGTGGACGTTCAAGTGCCGTTCTTTCGAGGAATCGATTCAAGATACCTCAGAGGGCGATTTTATATACTGCGACCCGCCCTATCTTGGTCGTCATGTGGACTACTACAACTCATGGTCCCTGGACGACGAACGCCGGCTCCGCGCGAGCCTGGAGAAAACGCAGGCCAGGTTCATTCTCTCTACCTGGCACAGCAACAGATACCGGCGCAACCCAGCGCTGGAGACAATCTGGGCCGGATTCAATGTAGTCACCAAGGAACACTTCTACCATGTCGGCGCTAAGGAAACTAACCGCAACGCCATGCTTGAGGCACTTGTGATGAATTACACCCCTCGCTGCACGAAAGAAGAAACCGGCAAACCCGAGCAACTCAGTTGCGTCTGAACACCGAGTGCCTCGAAATGCCCCAATTCGCCGCCGCCGACCTGACTTTCAAGAAGGCAAAGAAAGCAGACCAGACGAAGTTGGATGGGTAGGAGATGAGTTATGTGTTCCCAAATTCCCGCTTAAGTGAGAGAAGTCCACGATTCCTCTGTTGCCAATACTTCCTTGACGACCGGCCTTTGATGTCCTAAAGTGAACTGTGATTCTATGATTAGCAAACAGGAGAGAAAACCATGGTCTTTCATGTCACGCTTGAACAGTCTGAAGACGGCTGGGTAGTTGTGGAATGCCCGGCACTGCCGGGATGCGTTTCCCAGGGCAAGGACGAGAGGGAAGCCTTGGAGAACATCAAGGAAGCGATTACCGCCTGGCTCTGGGCTGAAGACCAGAAGGCTGCCGCTAACTTACCAGGCAATGCAAGGCGTGAGCCAATAATGGTAACGGTCTAGCACGACCGATGTCCAGACTCGCCAACATCCCGGGCAAAGAAGCCGTCAAGGCTTTCCAGAAGGCCGGCTGGCAGAAACTGGGCCAAGTAGGCAGCCATGTTGTCATGGTCAAGCCGGGCATCAGGGTCAATTTGTCAATCCCTCAGCTAGAGAGCTATCAACCGGGACGCTACGGGCTCTGATTCGCAACGCCGGCATGACGGTCGAAGCGTTTCTGCAACTCCTCTGAGAGGACTTATCAGGACTTACCAGTGACTGTAACCTATCCGCCCCGCCATGAAGATTCACGAGAAAGACGAGCAGAAAGCAAAGGATGAAGGCGGAAGGATGAAGGCTGAACCGGAGTTCGCCGTCCGCATTCCGCCAGCAGTTGACGGCTAAACGGTTCACCGCTGACCGCAGACCGCAATCCGCTGACGGCTCACAGCTAGCGGCTGGCAGCTTCCGGCAGGACGAAGCGGTTTGTTTTCCTCTTGGCGAGCTTGGCGGCCTTGGCGGTTCCAATCCGCCTTCCGCTATCCGCCTGCAGCGGAAGATTGCCGCAGTCGCGGAGTTTACACTGAGGGACCGAATGTGCTCCTTCGCAATGACAGGGGGGGCTG